>JBBAGC010000132.1:0-6001 GCA_041655115.1 Spirochaetota bacterium
TTATAATTGGAGAGCATAATCCCCTTGGGTTTACCAGTAGTGCCTCCGCTGTAAAGAATAACAGCCATATCATCAGGCTTCATGTCAGATTTGTTTATCCTGCTGTAATTTTTAGACATAACATCTTTCCACCAGTAAAAGTCAGGGTCAGATGGAATCTTGGGAATCTGTCTCCCCTTTGTTACATAAAAACCAAGCTGCATCAGAGGATTAAGATAATCAGGAATACGCGCAAGAATAACCTTTTCCAGATTTGTCGCATCCATAACTTTTCGGAACTTCGCGTAAAAAGCATCAAGCGTAAGAGCAAAACGACTTTTACTTATGTTCACATAAAATTCAATTTCACTCTCTGTAGAAAGAGGATGAATCATACTGGCCACAGCACCAAGCTTGTTAACAGCGTAAAAACAAATAATACCCTGAGGTGATGTGGGCATGGAAATTGTCACACGGTCACCCTTTTGCAGCCCCATATGCGCAAGCATATCAGCACACTGGTCTATCTCTTTAAGAAAGCTGCTGTATGTAGCTGTATAACCCATAAAATCATAAGCAATTGAATCAGGATATTTTTTTACTGTTTCTGCAACACCTTCATACATGGTTATCCTGGGATAATCAATTGAGTGAGGCACTGTTCCATAAAATTTTAGCCACGGTTTTTTTTCAGGCATATTCCCCCCCTAATGATTATAAAAATAATTGACAGCGTACGGCAATGACGTACACTGTACCAATACATTATCACAATCAATTAATATGTCAAGAAAAAAGGATAAAAATGGGCTTGGACATAAAAAATACTAAAAAAATAATACAATCAGTTAAAAGGGCTGGAGAAATTCTGTCTCTATATATAGATAACAAAAGCCTGGGCGTGTCAGATCTTGCCAGAAGCCTTTCCCTGCCTAAGACCACAATTCAGGGGCTTGTTACAACCCTTGCCCATATGAACTACCTGGAAAAGGATCGTTTTACCAATAAGTATCGCCTTGGCCCCAGACTTTTTCAGTTAGGCATGAGCTATGCAGCAAATATGGATATGCTCACAGCTGCACGGGTCTGGATGGAGCGCCTCTGCTTTAAATTCCAGGAACCGGTAAACGTGGGCATGCTGGTTGGCAAAAAAGCCCTTATTCTGTTCAGGGCAGAGCCTGATAAGGATTTCAAAACATTTCCCCAATCAGGAACAATTATACCCATCCATACTTCATGCATAGGGAAAATCCTCTTTGCCAGCATGACACCAGAAAAACTGGAAGAATCCCTTAAAGATTATAAATTTGAGCCTTTAACAAAAAACACAATTACCTCAAAGGCAGGTTTTTTAAAAGAGCTTGATCTGGTAAGAGATGACTGGGTTAGCTTTGACAGGGAAGAAAATTTTATAGGCATGGCTGGCATAGGTGCCCCCATATTCAACCACAGTGGTCACATCATTGCAGCATTTGCCCTTACAGGCAATGCTGATCGGATTAATGAAATGCGAGAATCCATCATAAAGGAAGTCAAAAACACATCAAAGGAGATCTCTGCACAACTGGCGTTCAGATGATAATATCCATGTGAAGAAGCTTACAAATAAAAGCATTTGACTTATTGATACGACTATTATAGTATTAATATACAATTTTTTACTTGACCCTTTATTAGAGGAAAAAATAATAGACTATTTAATCAGCTAAACCTTAATATTTTTAAAATATCAAGGTAAAAAAATTACTCAGGACTAACTAAAAATGAAAAATCAAATTATAAACTTTTTTATTCCTAATGAAGAAGAATACAGCTTTGATATAGCTTTAAAATCAAAAACATTTTTAATATTTTCATTTATTTTAAGCACATTATTAATTATTCTATGGCTAATCCTTATTGCAAAATCAGAATATTCAATAAAGTCCATGCTCAGCCTTTCTCTAATAATTATTATTACATCAAATATTGTGTCACTTTTTATTCTCCGTGCAGGCAAATATTATGCTGCTGTAAATACCCTTATTATATTTGCTCTTACAGGGTTCAGCCTTTTCCTTCTATCAGGAACTGCCAGATTTGTTATAATTTCAGGGTACCAGCTTTTTATTTTTTTAATTTTATGTTCACTCTTTTGCAAAAAAAGAATGACACTCATTACAACTTTATTCATTTTAATTATACAAAGTACAGCTCTTTTATCCTCCCGAACAATAGGCGAAGCTGAAAGAATAACAGCTCTAATAAATTTCTCCTTTGAGCTTATTATTCTTACTGCAATATCCTATCTCATTATGAGCATTACTGATAAAACTGTGGAACGCCTTAAAGAGGAGGCTGACAACAAGGAACATCTTCAAAGAACAAGGGAACTTTTGATTTCTATTTCAAAAATCTCTGGTCAACTTACTGATTCCTTTTCCATAATGTCTTCAACTACAGAATCTTTTTCCAATAACGCACAAAATCAGGCAGCAGCAACTGAAGAAATAGCAGCAACAATTGAAGAAATATCAGCAGGAGCTGAAAATATTGCCAATAGCGCTGGGATGCAAATGACTAAAATTGAAGAGCTTATATTCAGACTTAGCGAGCTTTCTGAACAAATAAGCAGCATGAAGAATAAAATAAATGAAGCCCGCACAATGACAACATCAATTTCAGCTGAAGCACAAACAGGCGGTCACTCTCTCAAGTCAATGGAAAAAAGCATAATTTCAATGAGTCAAAGATCAACAGCAATGACTGGCATTATAAATATTATCAATGATATATCAGACAGGATAAACCTTCTTTCTTTAAATGCAGCCATAGAAGCAGCAAGAGCAGGAAACGCAGGCCGTGGTTTTGCTGTTGTTGCTGATGAAATATCGAAGCTTGCAGATCAAACATTTACCAGTGTAAAAGAAATAAGCTCTTTAATTAAGGCTGGAGAAGAAGAATCAAACCAGGGGCTTGAAACTGTTAACAGTGTAGTATCCTCACTTTCAAAAATATTAGCAGGTGTAACTGGAATAAGCAACATGGTTGAATCCATGTCCCAATTTATGGAAAGTCAGGTTACAACCAATCAAACTGTTAATAAAGAAGCCACTGATGTCAAACAGCGTTCTGATGAAATCCAGAAAGCCTCTGAAATACAAAAAAATGCAACCAGCGAAATTATACGCTCCATTTCGACAATAAACGAGCTTACCCAGGCCAATGCAGCAGGTGCTGAAGAAATGTCCACTAATGCAATAAGTATATCCCAGATAGCTGAAAGCCTTAATGAAAAAATGGATAATTTCAAACAGGAAGAAAATATGAGCATTTAAAGCTTGCAGAACAGCTACAGGACTTCTTCCAGGCCTGTAAAATTAGGAACAATTCTCATAACTCCTTTTTTGGCTTTAAACGGCTTAATTATTCAAACATCTTATTATTAAAAAAATATGTGCGTATTCCGGTGAAACCTGCCACCCATTCCGGCTTTAGCCTGCCACCTAAGGGCATTTTCCATTTCCTTAAATCAACATTAATCAAGTGGCAGGGTTTGTCCAGAATTTTTTGATTTCTCTTTTCTCATTGATTCACCTTTAATATCAATTCTATGTGAAGTATGAAGAAGCCTGTCGCATATTGCATCCGCAATAGTAGGATCGCCAATAACATCAAACCACTTATCGGAGGGTATCTGAGAAGCAATAATAATAGACCTGCTGCCATGACGATCCTCAAGAAGCTCAAGCATCATAAGCCTTGAATCTGCATCGAAAACTTTAAGACCAAAATCATCAAGAATGACAAGATCCTGTTTTTTGATTTTATCCATTTCTTTAAAATAAGTACCGTCAGCCTTGCAAAATTTCAGGTGAGAGAACAACTTCATGCAATTGTAGTACCCCACACGGTAACGCTGAACACAGGCCTTATGCCCAAGAGCACAGGCCATAAAACTTTTACCTGTGCCGGTGGAACCTGTGATGATAATGCTCTCGCCTTTCTTAACCCAGTCACATGTAGAAAACCGAAGTATCATGTTTTTGTCTATCTTTCTTGAAGGCTTGAAATCTATCTCATCAATTGATGCCTTGTATCTGAAAGCCGCCTTCCTGATTAGATTATTGAATTTTTTGTTATACCGTTCATCCCATTCAGCATCAACAAGATGAGCAATCATTTCATCTGCAGTAAATTTATTCTGCATTCCCGATTCGAACGATTCCCTGAAAGAGCGAAGCATCCCATGAAGACGCATCTCCTGCATCTTCTCCATTGTAGCCTGGTTATTCATTGTAATTCCTCCATGTAGTATTGATTTCCTCTTATGTTTTCATGTTCCGGTAAAGCAGTGTTTAAACCAGAAGACTCCGCATTCACCAGATCCATGTTGTTGTTCAGAATATTTTTAATCATCTTATATGAGCAGTTTTCGTAATCCAGCGCGCATTTACATGCTTTATCAAGGCGGATGTCCCCGTAGATCTTTGACAGTGAGAGTATACCCATACAGGTCTTGAAGCTCTGTTCAGGATGCTGACGCGATGAAAGGACTGTTTCAATTACTGCAACAACTGATTCACCTTTAGATTCTGCCCGGGCGGTAAGCTTTTCCGGGTTCCAGTTGTCCTGCCATTTATGAGATTCAGGCATGTGGTCTTTCTGCGTGGTATATCCGTTTTTTCTTCTGCATCTGAAGTGTGTTGCTATCCGGACGTTGTTGTGATATATCTCCAGAATACGCTCTGTGAACAGCATTTCCACTTTACGCCCTTTATATTGATAAGGCACACTGTAGTAATGGCAGTCTTCACTGAGGTAAATGTGATAATTGAATTGCACTGTAAGAACTTTGAATTTTCTTATCTCATAACGCTCTGCGGGCAGCGGTTTAAGTTCCGCTCTCTCAATACTCTCGAACAGTTCTCTTCTGCTTACTCCGGGCCGCTGCATGGTCTTACTGTTGAATATTTCAAGCAGCTCCAGGATTGCGGCGTTAAGTTCTTCAAGTGAAAAGAATACCCTATCTCTAAGCTTTGCATAAATCCACGAATAAGTAATCCGCACCGCGCCTTCAACAAGCGCTTTATCTTTAGGCTTTGCGGGACGGGCAGGAAGTATCGCTATTTCATAATGGCGTGCAAAATCGAGATATTCGGGATTTATATCCGGCTCAAATCTGTCTGCTTTGGTTACTGCTGATTTTAAACAATCAGGCACAATAGCCTGCGGTACTCCTCCGATATACCTTAAAGCATTCTCATTAAGCCTTATCCACTCCTCCTTTTTCTGGCTCAATGAGGCTTCAACATATACGAGCTGGCTCGCGCCTAACACCGCTACAAATACTTCTACTTCCTGTTTTTCTCCGGTTATCCTGTCTGTTATCTCAAGCTTCTTCCCCGCAAAGTCTACAAAGAGTTTGTCTCCCGCTTTGTGTTCCATGTGCATTGTGACTTCCGACATATTCTGCCATATCTGAAAGTGATAGCAAAACTGGGAGTAGCTGTATCCGTCAGGGATCTCTTCAATATATTCCTCCCATAATACCTGTCTTGTTACGCCAACGCGTTTAAGCTCCTTTGTAAAATATGGGAACTTATCCTGAAGAATCTTATATCGTTTATCATCCGTGTCTTTGTTTTTCTGAAGTATTTGGACAAGTGTTTCATCAGGCATGTGGTCTATGTCTTTATATGAAAGCCCGGAAGTTTTTATCTTCACAATGTAATCACTGACTACAGGGCGGGATATACCCAGCGCCTGAGCTATCTGTCTCTGGCTTAATCCTCCATGCTCGTAAAGACGCATTATCTCTCTTATCTTTTTCATTGATATTCTCCTTTGCGACATTTCCTGCTCCCTTATCTGTTTATTTTTAGATAAGTCAGGCCATGTTTTTAAAGTAAATGGAATAGTTTTTTATTCCGGCAAAACCTTGATTAGTGGCAGGTTTGAACCGGAATGGGTGGCAACTTTACGCCGGAACAGGTGGCAGGTTTAGTCCGGAATTACTGGCAGGTTTGAGCCGGAATACGCA
>JBBAGC010000133.1:0-5993 GCA_041655115.1 Spirochaetota bacterium
GAGAGTCCCTTTTTTAAGGGATATTTTATGCTAATCTCTTTTAATGAAACCTGGGATTTGTCAGCAAGCATAATTTTTATGTTTTCGTTAAGCTGTGTTATGTCAACATAGTGCTGGTTATATAGAAAATCAGGTACATTGTCTGCAATCCCTTTTGTAAGATCAGAACCGAGTAAAGGGGGTTTTTCAGGAGGAGTAAAGAGCTTCCTCTCCATTGGGAGATCTACTTCTGAAGTGAGAGAATCCATTTCAAAGAAATCTTTATCTTTTGGCTGATTGTCTCTGATCTGAATAGCCTTTTCCTCAACTGATTTTATAAGCTCCATTATTCTTTTGTTGTCAAGCCATAGCTTTTCATCAAGAAATGTGCGCAGCTGTTCATTGAGGTTTCCAAGGGTTTTCTTTGCCCTGTCTCCTGCATCAAGAAGATTGTATTTCATTGAATGAAGAGGGCGGGATCCTCCGGTTTCTTTTATACAGTCAAGGTTAAGTATTTTTCTGGAGTTATGATCCAGCTCCTCCTGTCTGTAGTGAGACATGAGAAAAACCCAGAATGCGGAAAAACTCTTACCCTGTTCAGATAGTTCAATTGAATCGTGTTCATGGAATATTTCATCGAGTATCTCTGATTTGCTTAAACTGCTTGTTGCTATTTTTTCGCGGGTTTGTCGATCCAGGGTTCGGAAGTTTTCTTCAACTTCGCGAAAATCTGACATCAGGTTTCGTATCTCTTCTTCAATACGCCAGAGGTTTTCCTTTATCTGACGTGAGTCAAATGAAGCGATTTCTCCTTTTTTTATATTTTCAATTTCATCTTCCAGCTCGGCCTTTCTTTTTTCAAGTTCAGCAATTTTTATTTCAGGGTCTGTTTCTGTTGATTTTACAAGATCCCGCAGCATGTTGAATATTAGCAAAAGCCTGGATTCTGTGCCAACAAATTCTTTTTTTTCAAAAGTGCGTATCCATTCAATAGCTTTTTCAGAAGCAGGCGTGATATCATATTCAGCCTCATCCCCTGTTCCTGGGTAGTATTTGCGGAGCCATCCGTGGGAGCTTTCAGCCCAGTCATCCAGGTATTCAGATGAGCTTCGTGGAAATGAATCCTCCCCGTAAAGGGAATGGATATATTTGAGGTAATCCTCGAGTTTTTCCTCAAGAAAAGATTCCTTGATAGAACGAATATTTCCCTGGATAAAAGTCATTTCAAGGAAGCTGATTATGAGCGGGGCTGAATCAGCAGAAAGAAGTCGCCAGGCAGGATGATTTTTTCTTAGAGAGTCAAGGTATTCATAATTCATAATCAATATAGAAAATGTTAGAGAATAGTTTGCAAGATTTTTTTATATCCGCTATGGAGAAAAGCAGGGAACAGGCATGCCTGTTCCCTATGTTTGTTGCCTGTTCCCTATATTTTCGCCTGTTTTTTGCACCTGCCACAGGGCGATTTATTTTTTATAAAAGAAATTCTCGTATATCAGCTCAGCAACGAGTATTATTGTTGAAGCAACTGTAATGCCTAACCATACTTCATGGCTTATGTTGAACTTTACATACGATTTACTGAAAAGAACTCCATAGGCAAAAAAAGCAATACAATATAATAATATTCCAATAATCTTCATTTTATACCTCAATTTTTTATTGATAAAAAAATTTAATTGCTATATAAATTTTTATACAGCTTCCCTGCAAATGGAATTTAAAAAATTTAAGCTTTTCTGGTTGCAGGGATATGGTATTGAGGTAAAATTATGTAAAGGTACTTCTGCTCCATGGAGAAAATCCAAAGAGTACCCTTATAAAAAGAGGGGGATTGTTGTAGAATAAAGGACTTTTAATTAGTTCAATGAAATTAAAGCTTTCATTTTTTGTCTGGTAATTCTCTGGGAAATATTTATTTAATCCAGGATTGAATACCCCGTCACCTTTTTTTTCTGCAATTATTCTTTCTTTTGACTGGCTGAACTGCTCTGGTTCAGAAGCATAAGTTATGAAAATCGAAAAAACAATAAACAGCGTTATGAGGATACGCAGGAAATTTTTCAGATGTTTAAATATATCTATTTTCATTTTCAGTATTGCCTTTAAAGATTGTTCATTAAAAACCTTGCTTATAATTATTGCAATACAATATGCAAAGAATTTAAAAAATTTATTTTTTTTATTTCTGTTTTCCTGATCTATTATGTTTTTAAAATTTACCCGTTTTTTACCTCTTGACAAAATATTGAGCCTGCCTGTACTAAATAAGAAAGAAAATTAAGATAAGAGGTTTGACTCCATGATCGATCCAAAGCTGATAAGGGAGGATATAGAATCCATAAGAGCGTTGCTGGAAAAAAGACATATGAGCGATGCTGTGAATATTGATGAATTAAAAGTTGTTGATGAGCAAAGAAGGGAGCTTGCGATCCGTTCAGATGAGCTTAGAGAAAAGCGGAATAAACTTTCTAAAATTGTGGGACAGCTTAAATCTCAGGGGAAAGGTGCTGACGATGTAATGAAAGAAGTCCAGTCCATTTCTGCAGAGATTAAATCTTTCTCAAACAGCCTTGATGAGCTTAATTTAAAGTTTAACGACATGCATCTGTCAATACCCAATATACTTGATCCATCTGTTCCAGAAGGGAAGGATGATACTGACAATATAATTATAAGGGAATGGGGCAAAAAACCTGAATTTGATTTTGAGCCCAAAACCCATTATGATATTGGTACTAATTTGAATATACTTGATTTTGAAAGAGGAGTAAAGCTTGCAGGTGCCAGGTTTTATGTTTACAGAGGGCTTGCTGCCTCCCTTGAAAGGGCAATAATAAATTTCATGCTCGACCTTCACACAAAGGAGCACGGCTATACAGAAACATTTGGCCCCTTTATAGTGAATGATGAAAGCATGACAGGTACTGGTCAGTATCCCAAGTTTAAAGATGAATATTACAGAATGGAGCGTGACGGGCTATCTCTTATTCCTACAGCAGAGGTAACTCTAACAAATTTATACAGGGATGAAATAATAGAAGGGGAGGATTTACCTATATATGTTACAATGCAGTCCTCCTGTTTCAGGCGTGAAGCTGGTGCAGCTGGAAGGGACACTCGCGGACTGGTAAGGGTTCACCAGTTTCAAAAGGTTGAGCTTGTAAAGTTTGTTGAACCGGAAAAATCTTTTGATGAGCTGGAAAAACTTACTCTTAATGCAGAAGAGGTATTGAAAAGGCTAAACCTTCATTATCGCGTTGTTCTGCTTTGCAGTGGAGATACATCAGCAGCATCAACAAAAACATACGATATTGAAGTGTGGATGCCAGGGCTTAATCGCTATCTGGAAATATCATCCTGTTCAAACTTTCTTGATTATCAGGCAAGGCGCGCACTCATTCGCTACAGAAAGGAGAAAGGTGAAAGACCTGCATATCTCCACACCCTTAATGGGTCAGGGCTTGCAGCTGGAAGAACAATGGCTGCTATTATGGAGAACTATCAAACCAGTGATGGGAACATAGCTATTCCAGATGTATTAAAACCCTATCTGAAATAATCTGGCATATTAATGTGAGGCATTTGGGAATTGAAAGAGTTTGATTTTAAAAATACAGACTGGTCCTTAATAAGGCAGGCTCTTTCCTTTTCTTTACTGAAAAACGAGTCAGTTCTTTTAAAGGGTGCTTTTGACAGCATAGCCGCATTGGACTGGATAACTCCCATATACTCAGATTTAAAGCAGGTTGTTATTGAATCGGGTTTTGGAATCCTTACTGAAATTGATGGTGATATTGCTTTTAAACCTGAACAGCCAGGACATTCAACCTTTTATATAAGCGCAGGGAAGTTTACTCCTTTATCTGAAATTGAGCTTTTTCTTCTTCCATACTTATTTAAAGAAAAATTTCGATCTGTGATTCTTTTCCAGGGTGTTACCCATTCCCATATCTCATATTCCTCAACTTTTTTAAAGGAAACTCTTTTTGGATTGCTTGAAAAAATCGGTTACTATTCTTCAATGAATCTTAAAAGATTTGGTTTTTATGGATCAGGGCAGGGGGTTGCTGAATCGCGCATTTATCCTGCAGAACCCTATGCTGCTGATAATATTTTTCAGTTTAAACATAAGAGAATTGAAGGCGTTAAAATTCTTGTTGCAGGAATGAACATGGAGATTGCAGAAAGGGAAAAGGACTTTGTTAAAAGAAATATTGCTGTTGATGAAAGCAGAATCAGCATACTTGAAATTATTGATGCAAATGGCTTTGGAAACAGCATACAGGTTTATTTTTCCTGTGATGATATTAATTTTATTATTTCAAGGGACATGGAGTTTTATAATAGTAATGGGGATTTTATTTTTGATGAAAACGCCTATTACAGATCCTTGAGTGATCTTGCTGATAAGTGCAGTCTGTTTTTAAAAAATGATACTGTTCCCTTTAGTATTCAGAAAGAGATGCTTCCTTATTTATACATGACTGAATCTGCAATTTCACAGGAGCTTAAAGAAACTCCTCTTTTTAATATATGTGAAAGGATGCTTTAAACAGCCAGGTTTTTAAGCTCATTGTCAAAGCTATGCTGCATGTTTTCCACAGAAGATGTGAGCTTTTCATATTCGAGAAACAGTTCATCAATTATTTGTTTAAGGGAATGAATTTCAATTGAAAGAAGGCTTATTTTTTTGCTGTTACCTAAGGATGCTGCCTCTATCATTTCATTGTTTTTAGCTGTGAGCATTTTTTCCTTTTCATCTATTTTTTCTTCAACAGAGAGCAGGCGTTCTTCAATGGGTTTTAGTTCCCGGTTTTTTCTTTGAAGTATTTCAGATCTTATTTTTCGTGAATCCTTTTTGTTAATAGCTGTTATTTCTTTTTTGTTTTTATCATCTGTTTTTTTCTCCTCACTGATCTCCTCGTCCCATCCTATTTTTTCAAGAAAGCTGCTGTATGTACCTTCGTAAATGATAACACCGCTTTGCTGAAAAACAATAAACCTGTTTGCAATTGAGTGAAGAAAAGTTTCATTGTGAGTAACCATTAAAATTGCACCCTGAAATGCGTCTATTGCATCAAGCAGGGCTTCTGATGATTCCATATCCAGATGGTTTGTAGGCTCATCAAGAAAAAGAAGATTGGAAGGTGTGGCTAAAATTTTTCCCAGGAGAACGCGACTTTTTTCTCCTCCTGAAAGAACGTTTATTTTTTTCAGAGCATCATTACCTTCAAACATCATGGCACCTGCAATATTTCGTGCCATCTGCTTTTCACATCCTGCTGTAATAAGCTCCTCTTCAATAGTAAAATTGGGGTTAAGGTTGATGATGTTTGTTTGTGCAAAATATCCGGTTTCTGCATTAGCGTGCATGTTTATGCTGCCACTCTGGGGTTTGAGGCTTTCTGATAAAAGTTTAAGCAGTGTGGTTTTCCCTTTGCCGTTTTTACCAATTACGCATATCCTGTCCTCACTCCCTATGGTAAGGTTGAAACCCTTTACTATTGGGGTTTCTTTGTTATATTCAAAGGAAAGATCTTTAACAGACATTATTGTCTTTGCATTAAAGTCTTTGTAATTAAAGGAAAAATCAAGATTTTGTATATTTTCAAGCCTGTCAAGATTTCTCTGCTTTTCCAGGGATTTTATCCTTGACTGTACCATGCCTGCAAGCCTTGCCTTTGCCCTGAACCTTGTGATAAAAAGCTCTACCTCTTTTCTTTTCTTCTCATCATTAATTCTTGTTTTTTCATATATCTCCTCTTCCTTGAGGATCTGCTCATAGAGCTTTTCTGTTGTTCCCTGAATTTTTCTTATTTTTTTTCTATGAATGCCTACAGTGTGTGTAATCACAGAGTCCATGAAAGATCTGTCATGAGTGATGAGTATAATCTCGCCTTTCCATTGTCTTAAAAATGAAGCAAGCCATCTTATGGATATAATATCAAGGTAGTTTGTAGGCTCATCAAGAAGGAGCATATCCGGTTCAGATACCAGGGTTTTTGCCAGGT
>JBBAGC010000134.1:0-5988 GCA_041655115.1 Spirochaetota bacterium
CTTTTTGACTGCTTTATTTTTTTGATGAAAATATGGGGGAGCCATGGAAAAAATTTTATCTAAATTTAACGATCTTATAATAAAACACGATAAGATTTCACCGGATATTATTAAAGAGAAAAATGTTAAGCTGGGGCTCCGTAATGCGGATGGTTCAGGAGTTGTAGTAGGAATTACTACAAAGGGAAGAGTTGTTGGATATGATATAGTTGAAGATGGCAAAGGAAAAAGGAAGGTGCTCCCGGTTGAAGGGAAGCTTTATTACTGTGGATACGACATTAGTGAAATTATAAAATCAAACGAAGAAAATAAAAGGCTTGGTTTTGAAGAGATTGTTTATCTTCTTATGGCTGGTGAGTTGCCAAGCAAAACTGATTATGAAAAATTTGCTGTAGAGCTGAGAAAACGTGCAAAGCTTACTAACCTTGAAAGGCGCATGATTATTGAAGATGTTGAGAACACAAATCAGATGTATGCCTTGCATAGTGTTTTATCCCATCTTAGCAGGTGCGATAAAAATCCGGATGCTACAGAAATGATGGATGTAAGCAATCAGTGTATTAATCTTATTGCCAAGGCGCCTATAATTGTAGCGCATAATTATAATGTTTACAGATACAGAAAAGGCGAGGATTTGCGCCTGGTTCGCCCAAAAGAAACTCTTTCTCTTGCGGAGAATTTTTTATATATGCTAAGGGGAAGTGTGCCAGACAGAGAGGAGGCTCTTATCTTTGATGCATGTATGATTATGCACGCTGAACATGGCGGAGGGAATAACTCCACATTTACAGTAAGAACAGTTTCATCCAGTGGAGCAAATACATACATGGCAATTGCTGCAGGGGTTGCCTCTTTGAGCGGGCAGTTCCATGGCGGGGCAAATGAATCTGTTATGGCAATGATGAAGGCCTGCCAGAAGGATGTTAAGGACTGGACTAATGAAAAGCAGGTGCGGAAGTTTCTGGAAGCCATTCTGGATGGAAAAAGTGCTTATGGGAAAGGCAAAATTTTTGGTATAGGCCATTCGGTTTATACACTTACTGATCCCAGGGCAGTAATTCTTAAAGAGTATGCAAGGAAACTTGCGGAAAAAAATAACCGAATGGATCTTTTTTATCTTTTTGATACTGTTGAAAGGATTTCCAAAGAGCTGCTTTATGAAAGAAAGGGCAAAAAGGTTTGTGTGAATGTTGATTTTTATTCAGGCCTTGTTTACAGATTTCTGGGAATCCCGGAAAAAATTTTTACACCAATTTTTGCAATGTCCAGAATTGCAGGATGGTCTGCTCACAGGCTTGAACAGATTTTACAGGGCAAAATAATGAGGCCTGCCTATGTTACTGAAAAGAGTGAAACGCTTCAATATAAGGATTTAAATCTTAGATAGCATAAAAATAAAAATGGCGGGGAAATTTCCCCGCCATTAATAGTTTATGCCTTTTAAATTAACTTGGCATTGATGTAAAAACTCCGCGTGGATCAACTTCATTTCTAAGGATATCAATTACCTCTTGAGTTGGAACAGGAGTTACTGGAATTTCGCCTTCTGGTTTAATAAGCTCAAATCCTGATGCAAGCTGTGCAAGTTCAGGAGAAACCCCGGGATGAAGAGAATGTATTCTCATTCTTTTTGATTCAGGATCAAAATCATAAACCCCTGCTGAAGTAATTACAGCACTAGGGCCGCCACCTACAAGGCCTGCTTCTTTACGGCTGTTCCCTCCGGTTAAAAAGCCTACGGAAGTTATGAAATCAACATTTTTAACAAATTTTTGTGGGTTTTGCAGACCTACTAGTACAAGATTTTTAGCCAAAGAGGCCAGGTCGTTGTTTCCCCCTGATCCGGTAAGTCTGTGTTTATAGTTATGAAAACTTTCACCAATTAAGTGAGTATTTACATTTCCATACATATCGATCTGCCCATATCCAAGGAAAGCTTTATCAACATAGCCATTGGCAAGCTGTCCAAAAGAATAGGACATTTCAAGAATTAATGGAGATTTTCTCCATGTATATGGTCCGGCAACTGACCAGGGCATATCTCCTTCAATTGGATTTTGAGCGCCTGATTCATAAACCATGGTCATGTTTGGGGCATGAGTTTTCTTTGCAAGTATACCCGCAACCATGGGGAGGCCTGTTCCTATATATACTATTTCGCCGTCTTCAATTTGATTTGCAAGAACATAGGCGATCATTTCTAGTGGATTGGCTGGTTTAGCAGTCATTTTTTCCTCCAATAATTTTTATTTAAAATCTTTAATATCATCAAAATCAGGACTGTTTCTTGTCCATTCTTCATAATGGAAATCAACACCCTCATCTTCGTTGTCATATTCTTCAGCTTTGGTAAGCCTTTTTGCATCGACCATCCACTTGGATCCGCCAAGAAGTTTGTCTATAATGTCATACTGATCTTTACACTGAACAACAAATGTGTCATAGAATTCATCAATTGCACCTTCTTCGTATGCCCAGTATCGCATAATTTTTTCCCAAAGTTTTCTTGGCCAGTAGTAGAGACCCGGCATTGCTCCGGCAAGAGCACCGTAAGGTAATTCAACAACAGCGTCTGAATACATAAATGGTATTACGACTCCCTTGTTGTCGTTTCTCAGCGAGTGGGGAGGTACAATTTCTTCAGCAGTAATAATTAATTTTCTTGTAGCTGCTGCAATGGCAACATCATTTATCAGCGGGCCATAAATTTTTGCATTTCCAAATTTGTCTGCCTGATGAACATGGATAATTGAAACGTCTGGATAAAGAGCTGGAATAAAAGTGCATGGATCTTTCTCAGCTTTCAGTGGGTTGTCTAGAATCTTGATGAATGGATTATATTTTGCAAGGTCTGATCCGAGGAGCTGTTTAGAATAAACTCCGGGAAGGCCAAGCTGCGCAGCTTTAAATCCAAGAGCCATAGAGCCATGACCCCATTCAGCTAATATTTTAGTTTTCCCTGACTGTACTGCTCTTGACATATTTCTGTCAGTTCCTCTCATCTCAGCTCCGCAGTATGACCAGTGAGAATGAGTAACAGTACCAAAGGGAATCAGGTAACTCTGGTTTGTTGCTGGTGAGCCAATGCTGGTTAAACCCTTGATCCCTTGGCGTAATATTTCAAAATATGCGACAATCGGTGTGCGTACATAACTGAAACCTGTATCAGTTAGTATGTCCCCGTCTTTTACATATTCCGAAATTGCTTCTTTGAGAGAAATTCTTTTGTCAACAGCAGCATGATTTTTGTTTTCATGTGCTTCTCTTGCTGAATCGTAATCGATCAAGCGGTCTAGACGAGGTATATCTTTCTCGTCAAGCCTGAGATTAGCAAGAACCTCTTTGTCGTAATTAAATTTTCCCATTACTTCCTCCTTAAATGGTTGTGGTAAACAGGTTTTTATAGTTGTTTGTGAAAAAAATCCGTCTATCCGGCTGGATTTAAATACCTGTACAAAACACCCTTATTTAAGTAAATAATTTTTTTTAATTATTTTGCTTTTAATTGTATTTTTTTGATTTTTTTATTATCTTTATTGTAAAATGTAAAAAATACAGGAATGTATATAAAAAAAAGCTCATATTTTCGCATGTTTAACATGTGAAAATATGAGCCATTAAAGTAATTGTGTAAAGGAGTTCAGTTAATCCCGATAAATCCTACAGATTATATGTCGGGAATCCTGTTTTAACGTTAAGGCTCAGTATTACCTTTCATTAAAGGAAGTACTGAGTGAAAAAATTATAAGGATTTAACATCTTTCTTAGAATTATAGCCTGATAAAGGCTAAAGCACCTTTAAGTGTTTTCTAAAGAGGAAATACGGTATTTCTCTGTGCTCAGGAAATTTGCTTGAAGTTTGCTTCAATTTACTCTTAGCATCTGCTTAAACAGTTTCATACCAATAATAACAAAAAATCCCACCTGCTAAAGCTAACCCTGATAATGAAAAAATACAATAGCGTAATTCTTTTTTTTATATAGTAATTATTACTATCCAGTCTAAACTGTTTTTATAATAAAACCTATGATCAATCCTCCTGTTATAACAACAGAAGAGGGAATTATCATTGATATGGATATTCTGTTAAGGCTTGATTTAAAATATTCTGCAGTTACAACCTGGCAAACATGAACAGGTGACAGCATCATACCTGCAAATCCAAAGCTATATGCAATCACTGTATAAGACATTATTTGAGATAAAGCCGGGTTTGGCCCAAGGAGGTTCATTACTATTGGGAAGCTGGTTCCTACAAATCCAACAGCAATACCTGTTGATAATCCGCTTATTAAAGGTATTAGCATAATTATGAATATTACAGGTATATTGTTTCCAATAAGTTCTCTTCTTACATGCTCCATTACAAAAGTTCCATCTGGGAGAGGGGCTTCTATAAAGGCGCTGTATATTCCAATAACAGCAACCATGAGTACCAGCTTTAATGTATTAAGTGAAGTTACAATTTCTGCAAGGGTTTTTAAATCAGGGCGCCTTTGTATTATTACAACAACTATTGCAAAAGTAACACCAGCTATCATTGGGAGGTATGTTGAAATCTTTGAAATACCAGGTATAAATATTGTGATTATTGCATAAATTGCTATTATTGTTAAAACAGGGGCAATAAGAAGAGGCATATTGAGAATGTTCCGGATGTCCCAGGCTTTATTCTCATCTTTATCTTCAGGTATTTTTTTTAGAAAGATGAAGTATCCGGCAATTATTGCAAAGAAGCTGAGGCCAAATTGCAAGGTAATGAATCTCCCAGGAGAGAGTCCGGTCATATCAAGTGCAAGCAACACTCCCGGATATAGGGGCCACCAGTACTCCCATATATGCCTGAACCAGTAGTTGATTTTGGATTTTAGCAGGGGATCAACAGTTGATTGCTTATCCATATCATTAACCATAGGAGCAGAAAAAAGGGCTCCACCAGGCATTGGGAGCATTCCAATAATGGCAGGGAGTACAGCAAAGCCTGTTCTGCGGCTGATGCTTTTTTTTATAATTTCCACCATGTCGCTCATTACTCCGGTTTTTTCCATGATAGATGAAAGCCAGATTACCAGAAAAAGCACTGTAAAGAGCATTAAGCTGTTTCCGGAAAAAAGCTTTGTAATGCTTATTGTAATAATTCCTGAAATGTCATGACCACACCAGATAGCAAGAAAAAGGGTTCCTGCTGCAACAGCTGTAATCAGGTTATTGATTAGTCGGTTGAAAATTATAATGGCTCCAAGGGCAGATAGAATTCGAATAATATAGGGAGCGTTGTAAAGAAAATCCATGATTCAGGTATCCTTGAAATTTAATTGAAAGTTATTCAGGTTAATCTTTTTAAAAATTCTAAAAAGCGATTGTTTTTGTCCATTTTTTTTCCTGAATCATAAAATTCAACTTCCCCGGATTTTTGTGTTTTTTGAACAGTGCTGCTTGTGGAGATAAGATGCTTTAATCTTTTTACTGTGCCGGTGTTTCCGTCAATGATGTGGGTGCTTTTGGGAAAAATTTTGATAAAGGCATTTTTGTAAAAGGGAAAGTGGGTGCAGCCAAGAACAAGTGTGCTGTAGTTTTTTATGTCAAGATTTTGAAACTGTTCCTGGAGATAGGGAATTATTATATCTTCATCGAAGATTCCTTTTTCACAAAAATCAACAAGTCTGGAAAGTGGAACAGCGTCAACTATATGTTCCTTATCAAGCTTTGACACCAGATTTTTAAATCGTTCCTCTTTGAGGGTCAGTTCTGTGGCAGCAACAAGTATGCGTTTTTTTTCTCCAGATTCAACAGCCGGTTTAATTGCAGGTTCCATTCCTATTATAGGGAATTTGTATTTTTCACGAAGATCTTTTATTGCAATGCTTGTTGCAGTATTGCAGGCAACTACAAGTGCCTTGATTTCTTTGCTTACAATATCTTCAACTGCTTTTAAAACAAGCTCCTTTACCTCTTGCCTGGTTTTAATTCCATAGGGCGCATTTTTT
>JBBAGC010000135.1:0-5972 GCA_041655115.1 Spirochaetota bacterium
CCGAAAACTTTTATAGGCATTTTAACAGGAGGCACATATCCATCTTCACTCATTCTTAGAACTTCTTTCTTGGCATCACCAATGAGGTAATCCCTGTTGAAAACTATTCTATCCTGAGCTCTTAGGTAACCTTTATTTCTTGCTTCCTGTGCAGACATTGTAGGCATAGGCATAGCTACTGTCTGGAAAGCTGGAAGGAATACTGATAGCCAGTCTGTTGGAGTTACAACAGATTCGCTCATTCTTTTCCACATTTGAACACAACCGCCACCTGCAGGAACAAGACCAGCACCTACTTCAACAAGTGCCATGTAAAGTTCGTTGTGAGCTACGATTTTGTCTGCCCATAAACATACTTCGCATCCACCGCCAAGAGCAAGTCCAAAAGGAGCTGCAACAACAGGGAATGCAGAGTATTTCATTAGCTGCATACCTGCGTGAACGTCAGCTATGAAATTATCAATACCGGCAAAATCTTTTTTTTGCGCCATATCAAGCATGAACTTCAAGTCGCCGCCTGCGCTAAATGCTGGTGGCATACCGCCGGCTTCATTACCAATAACCATTCCAGCACCGTTCTTTCTGATGAACTCGGTAACCTTAGGTATCATTGAAACGATTTCGCCATTGATAGCGTTCATCTTTGTATGGAATTCAAAACAGAATACACCGTCACCAATGTCAACAAGAGAGGCACTTTCTGTACCTATAACTACCTTGGACTTGTCAGCCTTGATATTGCTGAGGAATACCATGTTAGGGCTGTAAGGAACGTTTTTGTAGCTGTCAGAAGCAAAATCCCAGTACTGTTTAATACCATTTTCAATTTTATAAAAAGCTGTTCCGCCTTTCTCTACCATTCTTTTGACATTAGCAGGAATTGTGAATCCGGCTTTTTCAATTTCAGGAAGAGAGTCTTTAACTCCCAGGTTATCCCATATTTCAAAGGGACCAGCTTCCCATGCGTAACCCCATTTCATACCATTGTCTATATCAACAAGGGTATCAGCAATTTCAGGAATTCTGTTTGCAGAGTAAACACACATTGAAGACATGAGTTTTTTTGCGAAATTATTATTTTTGAAAAGGTGTCTCTGCTTTTCAGCAGTTGTAGCCATTGCCTTAGTTTCTTCAACTATAGGATATGTTGCCTTGCGATCAAAATCAGTAAAATCGCCAGTTTTCACATCAAGAACTTTCTTGAATCTCTTACCATCTGCTGTTCTGCCTGAAAGGTAGAATCCGCCGGCTTCTTTTGTTTTGTTACCAAACATCTTCTTTTCAATCATGGT
This sequence comes from Spirochaetota bacterium, assembly GCA_041655115.1. Classification (GTDB taxonomy): domain Bacteria; phylum Spirochaetota; class UBA4802; order UBA4802; family UBA5550; genus JBBAGC01. The sequence continues at coordinate 1,293 of JBBAGC010000135.1, forward strand.
GTTGAAGAATGCAGGAGTTTTGTATATTTCTCTGTATTCATCATTTACAAGCAGTTCATAAGAGTTTTTGGCAATGTGATCAATTGTATCATTACCAACAAAGTCTGCTAAGCCAAATATAGCTGTTCCTGGCATACCCATAGGCTTGCCAAACATTGCATCAGCTTCAGGAACAGTAGCTTCGCCAGCTTCAAGAAGCTTGAAAGCCTCACAAATCAGCTCAACACCAATTCTGTTGCCAATAAAGTTAGGTGTATCTTTTGCCCAGACAACACCTTTACCAAGAGTCTGCTCTCCCCATCTGGAAACGAAATCCTGTACTTCTTTAGATGTATCAGGTCCGGCAACACATTCGAGAATTTTCATGTAACGAACAGGGTTGAAGAAGTGAAGAATAAGAAAGTTTTCTTTAAAAGCCTGGCTTCTTCCTTCTGCCATGTTAGCAATTGGAAGGCCTGATGTGTTAGATGCAATAATAGCACCTGGCTTCATTATTTTTTCAATTCTTGCAAAAAGATCCTGTTTGATTTTGAGATTTTCTACAACAACTTCAAAGATAATGTCTGCATCTTTAAGTTTGTCAAAATCATCTGTGAGGTTGCCTGTTTTAATAAGGCGCAGATCCTTTGCCTTGTCCATGAATGCTGCAGGTCTTGCTTTTTCCTGTGCCTGGAGTCCGGCTGCAACAATTCTGTTTTTCGCCGCTTTGTCATTTTTTTCTGCATCTGTAAGATCAAATGGAGCGATGTCTAACAATAAAGTTTTGATGCCAGCACTAGCACAAAGTGCAGCTATACCGCCTCCCATGATACCAGAGCCGATAACGGCTACTTTTTCGATCCTTCTAGTCATAAAAACCTCCTGTGAAAGTCTAGTGATAAACAATTTTTGTTTATAAGGTTGTGTGAGAAAGATTAGTTCTTTCAATACATTTTATATCAGATTTATAGATTGCAGATGAACACTGGCAACTTAATTGCAATTATAACCCTGATACTGACTCTGTATTTCATATGAAGCTCAACACACATGCTATTACTATTTTATTTATAATTAATGTCAATATGAATAAGTACTAAAATCGAAAAATAGGCAAAATTTTTCTATTTGTATCTTTATAATTTAATAGCAATTTACCTGAAGGAGTGTTATATTCCCAATATTTTCATGCTCTATCTGTTTTTTATGCTCATTATTCTTTGTATATGAATTATGACGGGTTTTGTTCTGTTTTTTTAAGGTTTATGGAGGTTTGTTATCTTTAGAAGCACTCATGTTTTTTTCAACAGCCTTTTTAAAGTGCGGGGCAAATAATTTCCTTGAACAATACAATTCAGTTTTATATTAAGTTATTAATCTGTTTAATCTGTTTTTAATGCTTTTTTAGCAGTTTTTAAAATGTTGCTGGAAAATATATTAAACAGGTATAGTTTGAATTTTCGTTTTTTACAGATTGAATTATTAAATTTCAAAATATGGAGCAGTAAATATGAAAGTTGGTGTTAAAGCAGCTGTGAATATGCAAAAAGAAAGGGGAGCAATAGCGGTTTTTTTTGATGAGGAAACAAGGGAGTCAATTATTGAAGGAAAATATGAAGGGGCAGATTATATTAAAGAACTTGATTTTGATTCTATTAGCTGTGCGTCAGGGGAAATTTTTTATGCTGCACTAAAAAACAGCCCAAATGTTATTGTCTGTGGTCTGGGTAAAAGAGACAAAATTACAGGAGAGTCCTTGAGAAATGCAGCAGCAGGGGCTGTCCTTTTTGCATCATCCAAAAAGATCACGGATCTTATGGTGTCATCACCTGATATTGAAACAATGGAAACAGACAGTTCTTTCAGATTTATAGCAGAGGGCATACTTCTTGCCAATTATAGCTTTAACAAGTACAAGTCTGATAAGGAAAAATTCCGGATTATAGAAAAAATTGAATTTTTAACTGAGTCCCCATCTGCCCCATCTATTCTTAAAGAAGTGGAAACAATAGCTGTAAATACCCACCTTTGCAGAGACCTGGTGAATGATACAGCTGATGAGATTAATCCTGCATCCTTTGCAAAGCTTGCCAGTTCAACAGCAAAAAAGGCCGGGATAAAATGCACTATTCTTGATAAAAAGAAGATAGAAAAGAAAAAGATGGGCCTGCTTCTTGCTGTCAATAGGGGAGGGTCTGTTCCTGTTCAGGTTGTTGTGCTTGAATATAAGGGCGATAAAAAAGATAAAAAGCTTTTTGGCCTGGTTGGCAAGGGCATAACCTTTGATTCAGGAGGAATGAATATCAAGCCTTCTGGTTCTATGGAAACAATGCGCATGGACATGGCCGGGGCTGCTGCTGTGCTTTACACCATGAAAACCCTGGCAGAGTTAAAGGTAAAGAAAAATGTAACTGCTGTAATTCCCCTTACGGAAAATATGGTTAGCAGCACTTCCTACAGGCCAGGGGATGTGTTTACATCCTATAATGGTAAAACAGTTGAGATAGGAAATACTGATGCTGAAGGGCGGCTTATACTTGCAGATGCGCTTGCCTTTATGGAAAAGGAGATTAAGCCTGATGTGATAATTGATATTGCCACACTTACAGGTGCATGTGTGGTTACATTTGGAGAAACAGTTGCAGCCTATCTTTCCACTGATGATGCAATTGCGGGCATTTTGGAAGAAGCTTCAAATGAAACTGGTGAAAAGCTTTGGAGGCTTCCATTTTATGATGATTATGACGACAGGATGAAGTCAGAATATGCGGATTTAAGCAATATATCAACAGAAAAAAACGCAGGTACAATTTCAGGCGCAGTATTTTTAAGGAGTTTTGTTGAAAAAACAAAATGGGCTCATATTGACATTGCAGGTACAGCCTGGTATTCAAAGCAGAGGGGCTACAGGCCTAAAAACGCAACTGGCTATGGGGTACGCCTTCTTGTTGATGTGATTAGAAAGTGGGGATGATGTAAGCAGATCAGATTAATCTGCTTAAAAAAACAGGGAGATTAATCCATGTAATCAAGAGCTTTGTATTAAAGCTTTTGTATGTTCCGGATCTTTGGAAAAAGTAATGTTATTTTCCATACACATCTGGTTAAGCAAACCCCCGGCGGAATAAAATTTATTCTTTAGGAAATCTTTTTCCGCCGCTCCCTTAAAGAGGGCTGATTAGCTTTTTTTATATTTTATAATGCACCTTTTTTATTTTAGAATTTAGTAAAATGTAAATGTGAGCAGAAATTTAACAAGTCCCACTTTGGGGGATTTAGGGGGGCTCGTTAGGAGAAAGTGGAGCTAATTGTTTAAAGCTCTTGCCCGGGGCGGGAATTGAACCCGCACGGACACGTTGGTCCAAGGGATTTTAAGTCCCTTGTGTCTACCAGATTCCACCACCCGGGCGATGTTGCTTTAATCCTGAAGAAAAGATTATGAGGCGCCGAGCGGATTTGAACCGCTGAATAAAGGTTTTGCAGACCTCCCCCTTAGCCACTTGGGCACGGCGCCATTTGTATAATCCATATATTTTGTGTTAATGCTGTTGTCAAGATTAAATTTTTATTAAAATATTAAAACTGGAAATTCAAAAACAGGGGACTATAATTGAAGTATATAGCAGATTTTCATATTCATTCACACTTTTCCATTGCTACAAGCAAAACACTTGTGCCCGAGCACCTGGAATACTGGGCAAGGATTAAGGGAATAAACTTAATAGGCACAGGGGACTGTATTCATGCAGGCTGGCTTGCAGAAATTAAAGAAAAGATGGAGCCCTGTGGAAACGGTCTTTTAAGGCTTAAAGAAGAGTACCGCCTTCCTGAATCTGTTGCATTAAAGCACGATGATATTCCTGATGAGGTGTATTTTGTGCTTACAGGGGAGTTGAGCAGTATATATAAAAAAAACGGGAAAGTACGCAAGGTGCATAATATTACTGTTTTTCCTGATTTTGAATCCCTTGAATCTGTGCAGAAAGAACTGGATAAAAAATGCAATATAAGGTCAGATGGCAGACCCATACTTGGAATTGATTCTAAAACCATTCTGGAAATGGTTATCTGCTCTGCAGAAAAAGCCTTTGTAATTCCTGCTCATATATGGACTCCCTGGTTTTCGGTTCTTGGAGCAAAGTCCGGATTTGATTCAATAGATGAGTGTTATGAGGATTTAACGCCTCATATTTTTGCTCTGGAAACCGGGCTTTCATCTGACCCCTCCATGAACAGAGCCTGCAGCTTTCTTGATAAATTTCGCCTTGTTTCAAATTCAGATGCACATTCACCTGGAAAGCTTGGCAGAGAGGCAAACCTTTTTAATGCGGAGTTAAGCTATGACGGATTTTATGAGGCACTTAAATTTGACAGGGGATTTGAGGGTACTGTGGAGTTTTTCCCTAATGAAGGGAAATATTTTCTGGATGGCCACAGAAAGTGTGGTATAGCATGGAGCCCTGCTGAAACAAAAAAGCATAAAGGGATATGCCCTGTGTGCAATACCCCAGTTACGCAGGGAGTGCTGCATCGTATTGCTGACCTGGCTGACAGGGATATGAGTGAAATTGAAGATATTGAAAATTTTTATTCAATAACCCAGCTTCCTGATCTGCTTGCTGAAATAGCAGGGATAAAAAACAGTTCAGCAGCAAAAGTTACAAATGAGTATTTTCGTTTAATAAAAGCCCTTGGTTCCGA
>JBBAGC010000136.1:0-5967 GCA_041655115.1 Spirochaetota bacterium
CACCCCAAGCGCCTCTGCAACATCGGACACGTTCCATGCCGGACCATCGAAGCCGGCATCACACAACAGCAATGCACGAGCATGGATGAATGTGCGGGCATGGGTCTTTCCTCCTTGGTAAGGGTTACTCGATATGGAGCATGGAACCGAGGTTCAGAAGAGAAAGTATCTCCCAAGGCTGGCAACGGGAGAAGATATTGTGTGCATGGCTCTGACTGAACCAGGGTACGGTTCTGATGCGGCAGGTCTGATAACGGCGGCAGTAAAAAAAGGTGACCGTTCACTAGTGTCCCAAGGTTAATCGAATAAATTCATCCGGTTGCTGAAGGGATTCTCTTCGTTTGTGTAGCTTGCGTATGAAAGTGTTTGTAAAAGGCGATCCATATCCGGGTCTTGACGGCGTTCTCGGTGGTGCCATAAAAAGCCTTGACTCGGAGATGCTGTTTGATCCACTTGAAAAGCAACTCCACCTGCCAGCGGTTGCGATACAGTTCGGCGATCGTCTCCACCGGCAGAGAAAAATTGTTGGTCAGAAACACAAGGCGCTTGTTGCTCTTTGAATCGAAGTATCGGATGCAACGGAGTTTTTCCGGGTAATTCTGCTTCGCGTAATAGCCTCTGAGGGTTACGATTTGATCGCATTGAACACCGGTAGATTTGTCCACGGTCCGGGAGTACAGACGTTTTCCGCTGAAGTTTATCTTTGCCTGCGTGACAAAGACCCCAAGTTCTGGTGGATTTTGAAGAGACACCCATAATCGAGATATCCGCGATCCAGAATATAGATGGATCCGGCCTCGACGATCAAATCGTCGAGGATGTTCACATCGTGGACCACACCCATGGTAATAATGGCTATGGTTGGAATGTTGCCCCGCAGATCCAGGAGCGTGTGGAGTTTTACCGCGCTCTTGTGTTTGCGAAATTCCGCCCAGGGAAACAGGGCAAGGCACAGGTTGATGGTGGTTGAGTCCAGTGCATACACCACTTGGTCCAGTTCGATATCGAAGGTATCGTTGGCATACAGCCTTCTGGCTTTGGCGATGAGCACGTGAGCGAAATCGGCGTAGATTCGCCAGCCCCTCCTTTGGTTGGCATGGACAAGGGTGTTGCGGAAAGCCTTCCCTCGAATGCCCAGATGGTACAACTTCGATTGTGCCGCCCGAAGGCAGACTTGAATGTCGCGGAGGCTTTCCCGGCAGGTGAGTTGGGCGAAGGCCATGCAGAGGTACTGATCCCAGCAGGAGAAACTGATCACCTTGTGGTTGCCGTCGTAGCGATCGACGCATTTCCGAAACTCGTAGGGGGTGACAAAGCCCATCAACTGAGCAAAGACGGTTTTCCCGGAATTCATGCGGTGCCTCCACAATCGTTGATGGCGGAGACTGGCATATCAGGGAAATTATTTTCAAATCGATACATGACATTTTTCGCTTAATATGCTCGCATTTCAGTCAGTTGAGATAGGTAGAAATTTCAACCTTGATGGTCCCGTAAAAGTCCAAATTTTCCAAAGGCAGATTTGTAACTCATTGAAAATATTGGGCTCGATTCTCAAAATTTGCCATTTTTTGACTTCTACGAAGCTGTCAACCTTGGGACACTAGTGACTGTATCGAAAGGAGGCTGGTGAAATGGACAAAATTGTAGAAAGAGTAAGATTAAACATGAACGCTAATCGACTGCCCCGAGATATGGAAAAGTATCGATCCATGGCTTTTGACATGGGGGCTAGTCAGGCGAAAATCATTCAAACCTCGGAAATCCCAGTTGATGAAAGGGTAATTTTGAAATGCCGTATACCACGCTGTTTCGATTATGGAACTAACGCAAATTGTCCGCCAAATACCCTATCTCCATCTGAGTTTCGGGAGTTGTTGAAAAAGTATACTTTAGCACTACTTTTTATTATTGATGTGCCGCCAGAAGTTATCGTACGAGGTAAAGCGACTATCAATGATCGAGTGACAGCTTACAAAAACGTCTTTAAAATAGTCAGCAAAGTAGAATCACAGGCTTTTTATGATGGTCATTACTTGGCTTTTGGCCTTGCCGCAGGTTCGTGTAGACAAAACTATTGTCTTCAACATGAAAACTGTCAAGCTCTCGAAAACAAGCGTTGCCGATTCTCTTTGCTTTCCCGGCCCTCAATGGAGGCTGTGGGTATTGATGTGTTTCGACTTGTTGCAGCAGCAGGTTGGGATATTTATCCCATAGGCAGCGCTATTAAACCGCAACATGTACCCAAAGGAACTTTATCAGGTATTGTTGTCGTTCAGTGAGTGCGAAAGGCGGTCTTTCGAGTAACAGAGGAGGAGCCGCAATACGGCAGTGGTCCGGGTATCTTGGACAGGCCACCGAAGTTTGGCACCCTATTTGTTGATAGTTCAGTATAATTAATGCTATACAGATTTTCAGGGTTCATTTTATACACTACATTTTCATGAGAGTACTGCGGGGATCGACGAGACGCCCAATTCTCTCAAGATTTCCTGTTGCTCTGTTGTCACCACAGTGGGTATCTGCAGGGCAGTGTCGCCGAAGTACATTTCTGCAATCTTAATGCTCCGCAGACGCTCGAGCGCTTTCTTGACGGAGAGCGTTTTGAGTCGATTCCTCATCATACGCTCGATCTGAAGCGCCAGAACGCAGATGAAAACATGTGCCCTTATCCGGTCTTCTGTCCAATGATGGACAGGTCGCAGCAGCAAGGAGCTTTTTAATGTCCGCCATCCCCTCTCGATCTCGGCAAGCTCTTTGTATCGAAGGATAATCTCTTCCGGCGAAGAGGCAAGATCCGTCGTTTCCACGAGCAACATGCCATCGATCCGTTCCTCCCAGGATCGGGTCTTCATGTTTGGAAGCACCGTGAGGGATGTGCCATCGATCTCCAGGCGGTAGAGCGACAGAAGGTGTCGATCCCGCAGGTAATCCCGGATTCGATTGTAAGATCCTCGCGCTGTGGTCTTTCTGCCCCGTGGCAGCGGGTCGGATAACCGAAGCAGTACTCTTTCTATGAATGCATCGGCCTGAGACACAAGGGACTGGCGTTTCGCACGGGTCTTTTGTGCGATCTCCCGAGAATATGCCAGAACAAACTGTATCGATGCGCGCTCGTCGGCTACAAACTGCTCACGCTCCTGCGAACGATCAAGCCGGCTCTCCAGGTTCTCAATCACTTCGGCAGCCACGGTGTTCCGCCGCAGCGGATGGGCAACGATGAAGCCCAGGTCATTGTCAAGGATGGCTTCCAGATTGTCCTCCGAAAGCATTCCCCGATCCCCCACGAAGACCACCCGATCCAGACGAAATCGGCTCCTCAGGTCACCCCCCGATCACAGACACCACGGTGGACGTGTCGGCAGTATTTCCCGGAAATACGTGATGGCACAGCGGGATACCTTGACGGGTCATTACGATCCCGATGACAATCTGCCGGTGTCCGGACTTCTCGTCCCGGCTGTATCCAAAGGCCCGGATATCGTCCCCCTGAAGCGATGCGCTTCCCTCAAAACAGGTCGAGGTGATATCGTAGAAGACCAGGTCAACCGGTTCATGCAGCGATAACAAACGCTTCGCTATGAGGGGCTCGGCCTTTTCCTTGACGGCGATCAGCCGATCCATCGCACGCAACAGGTGATGATAGAGCGGTTTGCTCTCGCCATAGCCCGGGACATGCACACCATCGAGCCACTCCAAAAGGGCAAGCTTGCTGCAGGGATCGCACAGCCGATTGACCACCATCAACTGGATCAGATCCGTTGGGGCAAAGGAGGCTGCCCCCGTAATGCCGGCCCGGGAAAGAATTGCCGACAACCCAAGCCCCTTCCAGGTCTCCATCACGGCAAAGACATGTCCGAAATCCCTGGCTCCATGAAGACGAGGCATCTGTTCGGCCTGTGGGGTGACGCCGGATATCCGTGAAAACCCCTCGGCCAGCTTCCGCAGGGTATCCATGCCGATTTTTTCCACGGGCCCCAGGTTCACAATGACACGGTTGCGGGGCTTCCCCCCTTTCTCCGGATCTCGATAGCTCTCACACAGATGAACGGACGTGTATTCCTTCTTCCCGTGCCGTTGTTTGTGAAGGCGAACATACATAGCCTACTCAACAGACCGTATTACCCCGTATGTCAATAAGTATAATACTCTTAAATCCACCACCATCTTTCTGCTTCGTGACGTTTTGGTGTTTTTCAGGTCTTGTATTGCGCTGGCGTCGGCGGCTGCGAGGCTGCCCGGAGCATCTTCCGCATCTGCGCATCAAAATGGCTGCTTGTTTCGATATTCCGGAGCAGTACGGACGAAGGTCTCCCTCGCGGGTCGTGGTGCGGCGATCCGTCGGGCATCAGCAGCAGAACTGAACGGCCCGGAGTCTCCTGTCCACACGGTGCGGGGAGAAGTTCCCTGATTCGCTGACGGGCCTGGAGATAGACATCAAAGACAGGATGATCCCTCGCAATACGAATGACAAGCCGGCGCGATACCCATGAACCGCCAAGAACCAGACGTGCCACAATCATGATCCACCACCACGCAGCATTGGCGCCGAAATCGCCGGAAGGAAGCGTTCCCCCGGCACAGTCGTCTTTCATCACGCCATGAGCCGCTTCTGATTTCCCGCAGCGCTTGCGATGCCGGTGGATCAGGTCCTCGCCATCCCGGTCCATGTTTGTCACAAGACCGGTGACCTCACGGTACAGGAGACGCCGGTCATCCTCGGAAACGTCCGTCACAAGGGCTTGCTTGAACGAAGGGGACACATCAACGCCAATGGCAAACTCCACTCGGCCAAACCGGGGATGGCTCGTATCCTCACAGCAGCTCATGAGGGCATGCTGATACCCCGCTGTGTCGGAACGAAGACGTACGCTGTCGACGCCGGACGGCAAAAGGTCCAACGATTCCCGCAGAAGACGGACCTGCTCATAGCCTGCGGGAACATTGCCGTCACGAAACTCCGAGTGGAGCATGATCTCATGCTCCGCCCACCAGGTATTCAGGGGCTGGCAGGCCTTGCACCCCTGATAACTGTACAGGGCATCGCTCTTGGTCGTGGGAATCAGAGTGGCATCCTGGTCAAGGGTGGCTGTCGACTGGGGAGCATGCTTCTGGAGGAACGACACCGGATCTCGGGTCATCTCTCCCCAGACCGCTCAAAGGCTCGCCGCAAAGGGGAATGAACGCCCGGCCCATACCGCGATCCCGCATCTGATCGGCGTCGTGAAAAGCAGACAGGTACCGGAACACCGAACTGGGAGAAGGAACGCTCCGGAAGCGATCGCCCCGCCGGCGACGCTCTAGGGAGCGACGCTCGCAACGACGAAGACCGCTGTGCTCAAGGCGACGAAGAATGCGACAGAAACCCTCGTCCTATTCCAGAATCCGTACATCCTCAACGCTGTCGCCGCCGGCAATGTTCAACAACACCAAGGATGACGCGATGCGGCTGTCTGTCCAGCCCCGTTGCCGCACCTGAAGATGCTCGTCGATCATCCCACGAAAATCCATGGCAACAAACAGATCAAGGTAGAGAGGCAAACCGGCAAGGTCGGTGATACCCGATGCACCTTTCTCTTCTTCGTACTTGAATCCCGGAACACCCTGTGACATAGTTGATTCACCTCGTTGATGACAGCTTTCTTCGAACAAAGATAGTCTATCACCCTGTTATTACAGGGTCAACGAGGTATTTTTTGTTTTTTGGTGGTGGATTAAGGGGAACCTTACGGTTGGACTTCTCCCCCCGGTAACGATAGACTTCTTCACAAGCGTATCCTCCATGTCGGTTTTTTTGTTGCTGTTCACAACGAACCGAAGGGTACGCTTTTCTTATACATCCATTTTATCAGTTTACGTGGCCGGAATTCCCAACAATGAAACAATATGTCCCGCCCGTTCCCAACGATGAAACAACATGTTTCATGCTGTTCTACATTTAGCGTATCATTTGCTTCTGGCAGCTCG
>JBBAGC010000137.1:0-5949 GCA_041655115.1 Spirochaetota bacterium
ACTTAAAATTTATTTTATTTATATTTTAGGTATTGAAATATATGTAATCTTATAAAAAGCAACGCCCCACGTTTGTAAATATAAAATTCCTTAGGTAATTAAAAAACAGCATAAGGTGAAAATTCAGGCTTATGTTTTTTAAGCCAAGGGGTTTGTGCTGTGTATATGTTTAAAAAAAATTTTAACAGGTGTCTTTTTAGAGGAGGCTGGTAGTTGGATAGGGAAGTACTATTAAAGGATGAGTTTGAAAAGCTATATGAAAAAGATTTTAAAGGAATTTTGTTGTTAATTTTAAAATATGTAAATGATTATCATGTAGCAGAAGACCTGGCTCAGGATTGCTTTTTAAGGGTTTATTCAAGGTTCAGAAGCACAGATTTATGTCTGGAAAGCGCGCGTAATTATCTGTATAAATCTGCAAAAAATGCTGCTATTGATTTTAGAAGAAAAAGTGTAAGAGATTTTAAAAAAGAAAACAGGGTGCTTCCTGAATTGGTAAAGATGAACAGCCATTTTTATGATCAGGTGGAAGATGTTGTTATTGATGGTGAGGTTTTGAGCACTGTTAATGATATTTTAAGTGAATTTCCGGAAAAATCACGCCAGGTATTTCTGGACAGGGTTGTGTATGCTAAAAATTTAAGAGAAATATCGCGTGAGCAGCAATTGACTTTGTACAGAGTCTGTAAAATTGAAAAAGAGCTGCTCTCTTATTTAAAAACACGGCTTAAATACTACTATCTTGATGGGACATAGGTTTAATTTTTTCTGTGTTATTTGACCTCAGACCCCATCTCCCTAACCCTCTTCCCCTCAAGGAGAAGAGGGAATAGCGACAGGTATTTTTTTATAAATATTAAATTTTTAGTATCATGAATTTAAAAGTTTAATGTGTAACCTGGAATTTTATGCTTTCCTCCCCATCTCCACAGTGGACTGCACACAGGATGTGTGTGTTTCGACGCGCAACAGGATGTTGCAAAAAGCGTCGAATGAGGGCACGGCGGAGCCGGGGAGAGGTCTGAACGGGTAAGGTTCAGGGGTCCTATGGTTTGGCGCTTCTTTCATAGCAAAAAACAGACATTAACTGTTATAGAATAAAAATTTTTGTGGATTTATATGCAATAGATTTTCTAATGGGTTGTTTTCTCAGCAGTTTTACAAATACTGGTTTTTTCACAGTGATCTGCTGGCTGAAATGTATGTACCAGGTATGATGGCTAATTTTATGCTTTAAGCCTGGTATTTCAAATGTATTGCTGTTTTGCCTGTGAGCATTATTGTGATAATAAGCCGTTAAATAAATACAAAGTACGGCTGTTCATTTTTTAGGCAGGCAGGCTTTACTGAATTTATTTATTTAAAAACATTTTAAGAGAGGTTGTAATATGGATCTTATAGTTGATTCCCGTGATCAAAAATTTTTACTTTATGAAATGCTTCAAATTCAGGATCTGTTGAAAACAGAAAAATTTGGTGATTTTGATCAGGAGATGTTTGACATGACTCTTGATCTTACAAAGCAGATATGTGAAGAACATATTCTCGGCTGCTATCAGGAAGTAGATTCCGAGGGTGGAGCAAAGTTTGATAATGGAAAAGTTACTGTTCCTCCACAGTATCTGGATGTTCATAGAATAATGAATGAGGCAGGTCTTTTTACCATGGCTGTAGACCCTGAGTCCGGTGGACAGGGGATGCCCTATTCAATAGCAATGGCTGCAAATGAATACTATGCCTTTCATATGGGTTTTATGCTTTACCCTGAGGCTACTGTTGGTGCAGCACATCTTATTGATAATTTTGGCACAGAAGAGCAGAAAAGAAAATATATGGATAAAATGTACGCCCAGGAATGGGGAGGTACAATGTGTCTTACAGAGGCTGATGCTGGTTCAGATGTTGGAGCTTTAAAAACAAAGGCTGTAAGACAGCCTGATGGTACATTTAAAATTTATGGTTCAAAGATTTTTATTACAAGCGGTGAAAATGATCTTTATGAAAATATGGTTCATCCTGTTTTGGCGCGTATTGAGGGTGATCCTGCTGGTACAAAGGGAATTTCAATTTTTATTGTTCCCAAGTACAGAGTAAATGATGATGGTTCTCTTGGTGAGTTCAATGATATAGTATGTACAGGTATTGAGCATAAAATGGGTCTTAAAGGGAGTGCCACATGTTCAGTCAGCTTTGGTGATAATGACAGCTGTATAGGCGAGCTTCTTGGTGAAGAAAGAAAGGGTATGAGAATTATGTTTCAGATGATGAACGAAGCCCGTCTTGGAATGGGACTCCAGGGTGTAAGTACAGCATCTGTTTCATATCTTCACGCTCTCCAGTATTGTAAAGAGAGGGTACAGGGAACTAACATCAAGGATATGATGAATCCTGATGCTAAAAGCGTTCCAATTATTCAGCATCCTGATGTAAGAAGAATGCTCATGTGGATGAAGAGCTACACAGAAGGTTTAAGAGCCCTTGTTTATCTTTGCGCTTTTTCTCTTGACAAGTCTCATTCAGGTACTGGGGAAGAAGTTGATAAGTGGACAGGTATTATGGATTTCCTTATTCCGGTATGTAAGGCCTATGGAACAGATATGGGATTTCGTGTAACAGAGCTTGGTGTTCAGTGCTTTGGCGGATACGGATACTGTAATGACTATCCAATGCACCAGTTTATGAGAGACCTTAAAATTGCCTCTCTTTATGAAGGAACAAACGGTATCCAGTCACTTGACCTTGTAGCAAGGAAGCTTGGAGCAAAAAAGGGTGCTGTTTTTATGAATTATCTTGCTGAAATGAACAAGACCTATGACAAGTACAAAGAAAACTCCAGACTTGCTGATATGGCAAAAGATGTTAAGGAATACATTGATGTAATGGCTGGCATGGGAATGTATTTTGCTAATTGCAGCAAGGAAGGAAAGTTTATGGTTCCTATAGTTAATGCATATCCATTTCTTAACCTGGTTGGATGCGTGTCCCTTGGATGGATGCACCTGTGGATGGCTGGTGTTGCAGAAGAGAAGCTTGAGGCTATATACAAATCCAAAGGGATTGATCCTTCTGACAAAAAGGCTATTAAAGAGCTTCCAAATGAAGACAAAGAGGTTGCATTTTATCAGGGTAAGGTTTTTGGAGCTGAGTATTTTATAAAAAACATTCTTCCAGAGGCAAAATCTATTGTTGAAGGGATTAAAAAAGAAGATATGTCAATTTTAAAGATAAATGATGCAAGCTTTGCTTGTGGTGAAAATCTTTAATTTTTAATAGTATAGAAAATGCCTGGCTTTTTTAGCCATGGCTGTATAAGTTAAAAAAGCCTCCCAAAAGGGGGGCTTTTTTGATTAAAAATTAGCAAAAAAGGGCTTGCCCTTGCGTTGTAAATTGGGTAAAGTTTTGAATGAGGTAAATACTATGCGTTTAAAAATTATTTTTTTGCTGCTGATTTCAGTTTTTTCTTTGTTCATCCTTTTTAAACATGATGACTATGCTGAGTATAGTGTTGGGTCTGATTATGAAAAATGTAGGCTTGTTCGGATTGTTGATGGGGACACTATTATTGTTAATTACAAAGGGACAAATGAAAGAGTAAGGCTTACTGGTATTGATACACCAGAGGCTGCAATTAATGATAAGGCAAAAAAGGATTCAGAGAGGGAAAAGAAGGATCTTGCTAAAATTGTGAAAGAAGGGAAAAGAGCAAAGTCTTTTGCAGAAAATCTTATGGAAGGAGAAAATTTTATTTATCTTGAGTTTGATGTTCGGGAAAGGGATCACTATGGCCGCATTTTAGCTTATGTTTATTTGGCAGATGGACGCATGGTTAATGATCTTATGCTTAAAGCTGGCTATGCTACTTTAATGACTGTTCCTCCTAATGTGAAGTACAAGGATCGTTTTTTAAAATCCTACAGGGAAGCAAGAACAAAGAAGAGAGGGCTTTGGGCTGATTAATCGGTTTTTTCATATTTTTGAATCGGGCAAAGTTTTAAGGTTTCATAAATATAGAACTTATTCTTGAGCGTCTTAATAATGCAGATTATGAAGTCTGCAGAGCTTTTTAGTACACACTTATTTATGGAACTGATAAATGGAAAAGAAACACATTAAGGAAACATTGATAGACATAGCAGCAGGCAAAGAGGAAGAGGCTCTGTTTTATGTATGCTTGCGAGATATGGACGAACTTAATGACGAAGAGTTGGACATCATACTTGTAGAACATATGAAAGACTTAGCCGAAAGGTTGTGCGTTGGCACTTTTGACCAGTCATGGCGAGCGCAGAGTGGGGATATAGCAGAGGGTGAATATCCTCTTGAAAAACTTCCGGATCATGTAAGAGAGATTGCAAGGAAGCTTTATTATGTTTGAGACTTTAACATTGATTGTGCTTTGGGAAGATGGAAAATTTATGAAGTCTGCAGAGCTTTTTTAGTACACACTTATTTATGGAACTGATAAATGGAAAAGAATGATATAATAAACGAAATTGAAGAACTTGCAAATGGGGGAAGTGATGTAGCCTATTTCCCGGGTCTTGTTTATGATATGGATTTGCTGGAAGATGAAGATATTGACATTGTTCTTATTAAAAATATGGAAGGGCTTAAAGAAAGTCTTTGTATAGGAACTTTTGACCAGTCATGGAGAGCGCAGACTGGGGATATAGCAGAGGGTAAATATCCTCTTGAAAAACTTCCGGATCATGTAAGAGAGATTGCAAGGGAGCTTTATTATACCTGAGACTTTAACATAGATTGTGCTTGGGGAAGATGCAAAATTAAGAAAGTGTTCAGGGGGTTATCTTATAAGTAAAGAAATTAAAACAGAGGCAAGATCTTAGCAAGAGATATTCTTTTTTTATTCTTTGCTAGTCTGTTTTACCCGGTTTCTTTAGTGGATGCGGATTATTGCAAGATAATTCAGATTATACCTATTAAAAAGCCTGGTCATTCTATACATCCGCCGCAACTGGCTGTTATAGCTTCACCACGTATTTCACGATATATCTTCCCGGACATATCCTGAGTATAACCGATTTTCATATACTCCTGGACAGCTTCTTTTTCAGTTATAGTATTGTCGACTATCTGCTTCCAGAGTTCATTATTCTTTTTTTGTTTTTCCTCTTCTGTCATTTCAGCAACCCTGTTTTGATTAATAATGCATCAATGAAAACATACATTCGCTTCATGTCACTGTCAACGAAATATTTCAATTTACCTTTTCCTTTTTTTCCCCATTTAGCTGCTGATTTGACCTTTTGCAATTAATGGTATATTGCATAAAAGCCCTGGATATAAGTTCCTCACTTTTCTGTAAATATTACAGATAGCCTCTGCGTTTTTTGTTAAAAAATAATTTAGCATCATTTACATGTTCAGGAATAAAAACCCTCTGAATATGCTCTTATTTTTAATCGCTGTAGTACATCTCTCTGGCTATTTTTCGTATATGGTCAGGGAGTTTTTCAAGGGGATATTTCCCCTCAAAGATTAGATTGAGATTCCATGCCCAGTGTTCTTCATCATTGTCACTTTCAACTTTCGATAATTCAGAAGCGAGCCCGATAATTTTTTTATCGATCTCAATTATCTCTTCAGTTGCCTGGAAGCCGTCGAGATCATAACACTCTCTCATGTTTATAATCTGAAAATTTTTGACATCCTCTTGTTTACCGAATCCCGAAATCCTCTGATTCAAAAGTTCTATATATGCTTTTTTACCTATACCGTATCCTGTACGCATTTTACTTTAATTCTCTCTGTAGTCAGTCATTTCAATTCCACTACTGGGAGCTGATACTTATGTGCGTATAAAGTCATGTCATTTCAATCCACGCGCCCGTGTGAGGCGCGACAAAGACTTATGAACTATACAATTCTTGATGATAGGTTTCAATCCACGCGCCCGTGTGAGGCGCGACTATCACCAAAGAGATGGCA
>JBBAGC010000138.1:0-5942 GCA_041655115.1 Spirochaetota bacterium
CAGCTATGCAGGGAAAAAATTAGGATTTAACGATACAAGAGGGACATTATTTTTTGAATTTGCTCGTGCGATAAGTGAAATAAAACCTATCATGTTCATTGCCGAAAATGTAAAAGGTTTATTATCTCATGATAATGGCAGAACTTTAAAAGGCATGATGTCTGTACTGGATGAATTAAACTATAATGTTCTGGAACCCAAGATTTTAAAAGCTTTATTTTATAAAGTTCCACAAAAACGGGAACGACTACTTCTTGTGGGCATAAGAAAAGATATTAACATACAGTACGATTACCCAAACCCTTATAATAAAATATTTACTGTTAAAGATGCTTTAAAAAAAGGTGAATTATATAACTCAGATGTTCCTGAAAGCGAAGGCTACAAATATCCACAAAGAAAAAAAGAAATACTTGAGAAAGTACCTCAAGGTGGCTATTGGAGAGACTTGCCAATTGAATTACAAAAGGAATACATGAAAAAAAGTTTTTATTTGGGTGGTGGCAAAACCGGAATGGCAAGAAGGATGAGCTGGGATGAACCCTCATTAACATTAACATGTAATCCAGCCCAAAAACAGACTGAAAGATGCCATCCTGAGGGAACTCGTCCTTTTACAGTTAGAGAATATGCAAGGCTTCAAACATTTCCAGATGACTGGAGCTTTTCCGGATCTATCTCCCAGCAATATAAACAGATAGGAAATGCTGTTCCTGTAAATCTTGCAAAAGAAATTGGCTTTTCACTAATTAATTTTTTAAATAAGTATTATAATCAAAACCAGAAAAAGATTAATTTAAATCAATAGCAAATATGCTGTTATTACTGCCTCATCTGTTTAATTTTAAGATAAATCAGGGCATATTACTTTAATCATTTTTCCATATCACTGAAATGCCTGTTTAAAAAATATATCTAATTTACTTTTATCTTTTTTTAAAAGGGCTTTGCCTGATAATTTTTCAATAATCGAAGGCAAATGATTAAAAAGCTCTTCTAATGCATCAGGTCGACCTGTAACCAGCGAATAAAAACTTGCACCATCAATCATACGGATACTTTCATTTAATTGACATTTTTCTCCTTTTTCCTTATTGGAAGGAGTAAACAGTTTATTATATCTTGCTGGTTTTTTAGGTATTATTGTTACATAATACGCAGTATATCCTTTATAAATACTATTTTTGGGCATCACTAAATTATCCAGGGAGAAATATAAATCTGCTAATTTACCACCAGAGATTGTATTATATTTATTTTTTACTTCAGCAATTATTTTAAATTTTTCAGAAAGTAAATCTATAACACTTCCAACACCTAAATCCTTCCAGTCCTTTACAGAGCCTAATACTTTTTGATGAAAATCACCAACATGGTTTTGCAGTGTTTTTTGAACCTGCCAAGTTGTTTCATTTTTAAACCAGGTTTCATAATCTATATCAAAGCCTGATATTTCGAAAAGTGCAGAAAATGGAGCAATTACATTTTTATTAAAATCATTTTCTGCTGATGTTTTAGCATTTTGAGCTATTTCCAGTATATTTGAAACAATTTCTAATAATACTTTATCAGCTATCCAGGAAAGTGCCATAAATAATCCTTAAACTTAATAGTTAATTTTGAATAACATAAAGCATGAGATTTGTCAATATGTTTTCATTAGACTTATAAATCTTTATATACTAACAAACAATAGTGTTATGCCCTTCATACCCTATTTAAAAAATTCCAAACTCCGCTTATACAAAGAAAAAATTTATTAAAAAGCTAAATTATTAACAGCACTCTTTTAAATTCAAATTTTTCAAAAAGAAATAAATAAAAAAAAGGCTCTGACCCCTATACCTAAAAAAACAGGGATTTATCCCTGTTTTTTTATACACAGCTTATATTTTAAAATTTAATTTATTTTAAGAATTGCTCCGGATGATGATGTAATATCCTCTCCATCCTTGATTATAACTATTTCCAGATATGTACTCCAAAAAGAATAATCATTATCAGCAGTATCCAGAGTACAGTCCTCTTCATTAACACTAATTGCCCCACCACTCCATAAATAGTCCCTAACAGGTTTCCCTTCAAGTTCACCTGAAGCCCATCTTTGATAATAGACTTCATTTTCATGGCCAGGAATATTATATGTTCCATAAGCTGTTAAATACACCACTGCACCCTCTTCAATATCCATAAGCCTCACAGTGAAGCTTTCAAGTATTTCTCCAAATTCCCATCCAAAAATAGCTTTCCCATTATGCATCAGCTCTTCCATACCAAATTCATGATTCCCTGTTGAATAAAGAGGGACAGATGCAAACATGGACTCTTCCCCTGCATCTGTATCATCTACTGCAACAATAACAGTTGCCTCATGAACCTGATCCCCTACTGTTACAATAATTGTGTAGGTTTCCGAAACATCAAAGGGATTATCTGGCACAAAAATAATTATTCCGGTCTCAGGATCAACCTCTACTTCACCTGCAACAGCTTCTCCGGAATTGTTATTCACAACAATGGTTACATCATCTGCCAAAACCCAATTCCCATTTTCATCCTTAACAACAAGCTGAATATCTTCCCCATCTATGGTAAGAACTCCATCAACAAGGTTTACCACTATATTTCCATTTTCAACTGCAATCTGCTCATTGCCAGACAAGCCTGATCCGTCAGTAGAACCGCCTGTTTTATTTACAACACCGCTATCTGGTACAGATAAAGAACCCCCTCCACTGCCAGAACATCCTGAAATAAAAAAAATAGCAGCCATTATAAAAATAACCATCAGCTTTATTAAACATCTATTGCTGCTCATTCTGTACCTCCATTGAGAACTCCATTTCTCACTATTTGTGCTTATCAATAATATCGGAGCAAACAGGTAAATGGTCAAGCATAAAAAAGCCCAAAAAGGCTTTTTTATTAAAAAAATATCACTTTTTTTATAACATAATCCAAATAATAAACATTATTTCTTTAATTATCTATGAAAATTAATACTTTATTCAAAATACTTAAATTATAGGAATAAAGTAATTCTGTAGAACTATTACTTTTATAAAAAATTTCAGGTTTGATTTAAAGGAGGATTTTCTATAATATTCATTACAGCAGTTGCAAATTTTCTGAAATCATCAAGACTGTTAGATAGTATAAAGAATAGATGAATCAGCAGGCCGCTTTTCTTCAATTCTTCTAATACATTTTCTTAAAGACTCTATTCTGGTTAAAAGCAGATCAATATCCACGTACAAATCTCCGGGCGCGTATTTTTAGTATCATGCGTATATTAGGCAAAATATCAGCATTAAAATATATAACCTTCCGAATAAAATCAGCATATACAGCTGCATCTTTTTTTATCAGCACTTCCCCTTTTAATATATGCTGTAAAATAAGCCCCTCTGCACGATTCATATCCACAAGATCAACTTCACGCTCTAACAAAAGGGAAAGACTGCTTTGCAAGTGAACCAGATAATGCAAATCAAAGGTATTATAACCGGAAACAGCTATATCTATATCACTCCTTTCTGTTAGCCTATCCTTTGCTGCAGAGCCATAAAGAATACATAGCTGTATATTGCTTTCATGCAAAAGCCTGTTTTTTATAATCTGCTGAATTTTTAACATAACAGAAATTAAAATAATAATTTAACACAACTCTGTCAAGGCTGTTTCACATAAAAAAGCTACTAATCATTAAACAAAGAGAGTACATACCTGGTGAGCTTTTGAGGCTCCATATCAATGGGATCAATTGTTTCAAGAAGTCCGGCGCTAATAAATATAATCTGGGTAATGCGTGCAAGAAATTCCAGATCAAACTCACTTTTATCTATCTTAGGGAAATCGTTTTTTCCCTGTTCAATTATCTGTTTATACATTTCCAGATGCTTTCTAAAAAAACTTTTAACAAAAACCATCATTTTGGGAACTTCCAGACTATAGAGAATAAGATTTATAAAAACCTTAATATTTTTTTGACTCAAGACAAAACTTTCTATATTAAAAAGGGTGGATATGACAGCTCTGTCCCCCTTTCCCTCAAGAAGGCTCACCATTTGAAGATGATCCTTTTCAATGGACATAAAAAAATCTTCAAGCAGCCCAATAAAAAGGGATTCCTTTGTAGGGAAATGGTATCTTAATCCTCCTTTAGAAATTCCAGCCTCATTTGCCACACTCTGCATGGATATATAGGAATAGGAATACTTATCCAAAAGCCTTTTAAGGGCATTTAAAATACTCCTCTTTTTCTGGAGCATCTTCTCTTTACTTGCCATTTTTACCACCTGATTTTATTATGCTAAGTAATCTAAATAATGCTATTTTAAACAGGTCAAGAAAATAATCATTCAAATTTGATTAAAAAAGAAAGACCCCTCCCTGGCTGAAAAAATTTGTCTTTACAGGATTACACCTGTTCCCTAAAATTGATTGTATAATATTCCACTTATGGAACAAAATTATAGTTTTTTCAAATACAATATATCTACGAATTTAATATGAACATAGAAATTACAGAAACAGATAACTCCACATCAATTAACATCTCAGGAGCTGTAGAATCTGCAGATATAAAAGAATTTTCTGAGCTTATTAATTCTTTATGTGAATCATCTGACAAAGCAGTGGAGATTAACCTTGCCAATGCGGATTACCTGGATTCCACAGGCATAAGCCTCCTTATTAAGCTGCATAAAGCACAAAAGCAGCGCAACCTTGACTTCTCTATTGTGGAAGCCTCTGAAAAAGTCACATCCCTGTTAACTTTATGTTCCCTATACGACACTCTGACAGAATAACCGGTTCAGCTTTGGCTTTTTCCATAACACGCTGTATATCAAAAGACTTTTGGGAAGTATTTGTACCAGCCTTGAATTAATTTGAAAAACAGAATACAGGTAGCCATCTGCCCTGAATTAAATTTTTATTTTTCCTTTTTTTTCTTGTTAAAAATTTAAACTTTCAGCAACTTATTCCATGAATTCATAATATTAAGGAGATTTCACTATGACAGATTATTTAAAGACTTACCCGGATTCCAAAGGCTACTTTGGAGAATATGGTGGTTCCTTTGTATCTCCTGAACTTCAGGAAGAAATGGACAGAATTACTGATGCTTATTACTCTATAAGTAAATCTCACAAATTTATTTCCGAGCTTCGAAGCATTCGTAAGCATTTTCAGGGACGGCCTACACCCACATATTTTTGCAACAATCTTTCAAACAAGATTGGAGGACGTATTTACCTTAAGCGTGAAGACCTTAATCATACAGGGGCGCACAAGCTGAACCACTGTATGGGTGAAGTCCTTTTGGCAAAATACATGGGAAAAAAAAAGGTAATTGCTGAAACAGGTGCAGGACAACACGGTGTGGCTTTGGCAACAGCTGCTGCCTACTTTGGCCTTGAATGTGAAATACACATGGGTGAGGTTGATATTGTAAAGCAACACCCAAATGTAGTGCGCATGAAACTGCTTGGAGCAACTATTGTCCCTGTTACATTCGGATTAAAAACATTAAAAGAAGCTGTTGATTCAGCATTTGAATCATACCTTAAAGATCCGATTAACACCATATACTGCATTGGCTCTGTAGTTGGTCCCCACCCTTTCCCAATGATGGTACGCGATTTCCAGCATATAGTGGGAGTTGAAGCGCGGGAGCAGTTCCTTGAAATGACTGGTGAACTTCCCGATACTGTTACAGCCTGTGTTGGAGGCGGATCAAATGCCATGGGAATTTTTTCAGGCTTTATAAATGATGATAGTGTACGAATTATAGGAGTTGAGCCTTCAGGAAGATCCCTTCAAATAGGAGATCATGCTGCAAGTCTTTCATACGGTAAACCAGGCGTGCTTCACGGTTTTAAAAGCTATCTATTGCAGGATGATGCTGGCGAACCTCTTCCTGTTTATTCAATAGCAAG
>JBBAGC010000139.1:0-5917 GCA_041655115.1 Spirochaetota bacterium
TATTTATAAATTCTTCAAGCCTGTGAAGAATGTTCTCTATAAAAGGTTCACCTTCAACCATTTCACTGGTTATGCCATGAATATTTACAACTGCTGGTGGTATTTCCACACATGGATCAACAAGAGTGGAAAATGTTTTGTTAGCTCCATCAATAGTGAACCTTGAAGCGCCAATTTCCACAATTTTATGAATAGCAGGATTTACCCCTGTTGTTTCCAGATCAATAGAACAAAAGGTTAGATCCCCCAGTTTTTTATCCAAATCCATTTATTTAAAACTACCCTTTATGCTTACTTCTGTTTCAAGGTTTATTCCTGTTTTTTTATAAACAGTGAGCTGAACATGTTTTATTAAATCATATATATCCTGGGACAAGGCATTGCCTGTGTTAATAATAAAATTGGTATGCTTTTCTGAAACCATGGCTCCACCTATTTTATATCCTTTAAGCCCACAGTCATTAACAAGCTTCCAGGATGAATGGCCTTGAGGGTTTTTAAACACAGACCCTGCTGAAGGATAATCCATTGGATGCTTTATACGCCTCTCATCAACTATTGTTTTAATAAAGGTACTAAGCTCCTCCCTGTTATAAGCACGGGGAAGTTTAAAATAACCTCCAAGAATTATTGCTCCATCAGGTATGTTCATCTTCCTGTAGCCTGAATCTTCTTTATCCAAATCCACTTCGCTTATTACGCCAGAAGAATCGACAATTTTTATCCTGTAAAGAATATCACTGAAACAGCCCATAAAAGTTCCAGCATTCATGAATATTCCTCCGCCAATTGCTCCAGGAATACCTGCCATAAATTCAACTCCGCCAAACCCTGCCTTAACCACTGCTTCAATAAAATTATCCTTTGAAACAAAGGCACTTGAATATATAAACTCTTCATTAATTTCCGGGTAAAAATTTGTATCAGAAATTTTAATTACAAGTTCAGGAATACCATCATCACTTATAAGAAGATTTGTTCCGCCTCCAATAATAAAAACTTCAAGTCCTGCGCCCAGGGCAGAAACAAATGTTTGAACAACTCCATTTTCATCAAAGGGTTCAACAAAAATAGCAGCAGGACCACCTGTTTTAAAAGATGTATATTCTGCCAGGGAGATGTTTTGAGATACATTCCCATATTGTTTTAATTCACTGATTATTTTATCCATATTATGCATCATAAAATATTATTCCAGAGCCAATCATTTAAAAACCAGACAAAACCCATTTTTTGATTTTTTAAAAGGAAAAGTATGTATATAATTTCCCTGACACCTGTGATGTCAATTAAATAAGGTTTAAGAAATCCTTTTTATATGACAGAAAAAACAAAAAAAGAGCCCCCTGGATAGACAGGGGGCTTATTAAAGAGGAAGCAAAAATGTTAACTCAAAATAAAAGGCGGTATTTAAAAACAAGACCGCTGAGTTCATTTAATTTTAATAAACACTATTTGTGGGAAATGTCAAATGTTTTTTAGAAAAAACTCATTTTTTCTTATAATCATTGAAATAAACAGGCAAATTCCAATGATATATTAAGATTGTTTAAGTAAAAAACAAATCATACTGCTTTAAATATATACTTTAAAACATAATTTCAAAGAAAACAGTTAAACTCGCCTCTAATAAACTCATAATTTTACCAAAAAAAGGCTTTTTAATAAACAGCATAAGATTGCAAAAAAAATCCAGAATTTATGCCAAACAGAAGTTATTGTTGATTCAAAGCATATTATATTTTACTTATGCAGTATTAAAACCGATACATAAATATGAAGAAATATATTCAAAATTCTCCTGATTTATAGAAAAACATGAAAAAAAGAATAACAAACAATATTATTCCTGATTTAACTGAATTTACTGATGATGAAGGTAAAAAATGGATACAAACATCCACTGATGACCTTTTTTCAACAAAGGAACTCAATGAAATAATAAGCACCATTGAAAAAGAGCGGGAAAAAGATGAGGTTATTATTGCCAGAATCGACTTCCAAAAGGTGGACAGGGAATTTTACGATGCTGCAACTGAACTTCAAAAAAGGCTTAAAACCCAGACAGAACTTTTGAAAAAATACATATCCCAATCCTCTGAAATTATTGACAGAAAAAACAAAAAACTCAGGGAGCTCATTGATTATATTAAAAAAATGCACCTTGTTTTATCCTATCTCAATGCCAACCCTGATGAAGTTGACAATATAAAGCTGGCTCCCTCTGCTTTTGAAGAAAAGCAGCCAGGGAAAAAAATTACCTCTGTGTATGAAGAGATTGAAGAAATAGTTTTACCCCCTGATTACTCTGGTTAAAACAAAATATCTTTCAAATAAGCCCCTTAAATATTATTTTATTGCATGGTTCCGGTTCTTTTATAAACTTGTCCAGAAATGTTAGTAGAAAAGGAGAATAAAATTGGCTCTTAAAATATACAACACACTCACAAGAAGCCTTGAAGAATTTGCCCCTGGTGGAGTTATAAAAGAAAACATCAAGGACTATCCCCCTGCAACAATATACTCATGCGGACCTACGGTTTATGGCTTTGCCCATATAGGGAATTTCAGAGCATTTGTTTTTAATGATCTGCTTCGTCGCTACTTAAAATTCAGAGGCTTTACTGTTAATCATGCAATGAACATCACTGATGTTGATGACAAAACAATAAATAAATCCATAGAAGAAGGTGTTTCCCTAAAGGAATACACTGAAAAATATACTGACATTTTTTACCAGGATTGCAAAACCCTTAACATTGAAACTGTTGAGCATAATCCAAAAGCAACTGAATCAATTGATGAAATGATAAACATCCTGGAAAAAATAGATAAAAAGGGAATGCTCTACAAAAGGGATGACTCCCTTTATTTTGATATTTCAAAATTCAGTAGTTATGGTAAACTGTCCCGCCTGGACAAAAGAGAAATAAGGCCAGGTGCAAGGTATGATGCTGATGAGTATGAAAAAAACGATGTGAGAGACTTTGCTCTCTGGAAAGCCCCTAAAGAGGGGGAACCACACTGGGACACACCCTTTGGCAAAGGAAGGCCAGGATGGCACATTGAATGCTCTGCAATGATACGCAAGATATTTGGATCTACAATAGACATTCACACAGGTGGAGTTGACCTTATATTTCCTCACCACGAAAATGAAATTGCCCAGAGTGAGGCTGCTTATGACGAACCATTTGTAAGGCACTGGATTCATGTGGAGCACCTCCTTGTTAATGGCAGCAAAATGTCAAAGTCTCAGGGAAATTTTTACACTCTAAGAGATCTTCTTGAAATGGGAAATTCTCCAAGATCAATCCGTCATCTGCTCCTTACTGCTCACTACAGAAAGCAGCTCAACTTTACACTTGAAGGGATTAAGCAGTCAGATCAGGCTCTGGCAAGGATTGACAACCTTCTTTTAAGGCTTGAGCACATAAAAGGGGGAAAAGACAACCCTGAGCTTGACACCATACTGGAAAAGATGAACAGAAACTTTATTGAATCTGTGGATAATGACCTTAACATTTCCGGAGGTCTGGGTGTGTTTTTTGAATTTGTACACCTTATTAATACTCTTATATCCGAAGAAAAAATTTCCGGGGAAGATGCTGCTAAAATTATTAAAGCAATTGAAAACATAGATCAGGTCTTTGGCTTTATCTTTATGGAAGAACCATCTTCTAATGTAGATGAGGAAAGGATAAACAGCCTTATTGAAGAACGGCTTAATGCTAAAAAAGAAAAAAACTTCCAAAGGGCTGATGAAATAAGGTTAATGCTGGAAAATAAAGGGATTATTCTGGAAGATACTAAAGATGGTACAAGATGGAAAGAAAAAAGATAATAACAGGCCGTAACCCGGTCTTTGAATATCTCAAATCATGGGACAGCTCCAACAAGGGAGAGGTTCATGTGTCATCATCTGCACATGGGAAAATTATAGGTGATATTATTAATCTGGCAAAGAGCAAAAAAATAAAGGTTTTACAGGAGGATAAAGATTTTTTTAAAAAAATAAGTTCATCCTCCAGCCATCAGGGTGTTGCTCTATATGTTCATATAAAAAACGAAAAGTCAGATCCTGATTCAATTTTAAAAAAAATCTTTTCTGAAAAGGGAGTAGTACTTCTCCTTGACCAGATTACAGATCCCCACAACCTGGGCTCAATAATAAGATCAGCTGAGGCTCTTGGCTGTGGTGCTGTAGTTCTTCCCAGAAACAATTCAGCTGACATTAATGAAACAGTGATTAAAGCATCTGCTGGTGCTACTGCATACATGGAAATAATAAATATTTCAAATGTTGCGCAATTTCTGGATCAGCTAAAAAAAGATGGTTTCTGGATTGTAGGAACAAGTGATCAGGGTACTGTAAATATAAATAAATTGTCAGACATAAGACCTGCATGCCTTATAATAGGAAGTGAAGGCAAAGGAATGAGAAGGCTTACAGAGGAAAAATGCGATTATATTGTTTCCATTCCTTTAAAAGGCAAAATTTCTTCATTAAATGCATCTGTTGCAGCAGGAATTGCCCTTTATGAAATTCTTAAAGATTAATCCCGATTCCCTGAACAGCAAGATTATCATTCAATAAAAATTACTTGCCAACATAAAGCAAAAAATTATCTACTCATAGTAAGTACTTAAAAAAATAATTTATTAACAGGTGAAGAATGGATTTATCTCATATCAGAAATTTTTCAATCATAGCACACATTGACCATGGGAAATCCACCCTTGCAGACAGGCTTATTGAAAGATGCAGCCTTGTAAGCCAGCGTGACAAGAAAAACCAGATGCTGGATACCATGGATATTGAAAGGGAAAGGGGCATTACAATAAAATCAACTGCAATTACTCTCAGCTATGCTGCCAATAATGGAGAGGAGTACATATTCAACCTTATTGACACTCCAGGACACGTGGATTTCACCTATGAAGTTTCAAGAGCCCTTAGCTCATGCGACGGGGTTATCCTTATTATTGACGCATCACAGGGTGTTGAAGCTCAAACCATAGCTAATCTTTATCTTGCAATGGATAATGATCTGGAAATACTCCCTGTTATAAATAAAATTGACATGCCCAATGCAGATATAGATGCAACAAAGAAACAGATTGAAAACACGCTGGGTCTTGATTCTGAAATTGCAGTTTTAACCTCTGCAAAACAGGGAATTGGTATTGATGAGCTTGTGGAAAAAATTGTTGAGTTTATCCCTCCTCCAAAAGGTGAAAAAAACAAGCCTTTAAAAGCTCTTATTTTTGATTCATTCTATGACCAGTACCTTGGAGCTGTAATAAAGGTACGGGTTTTCAATGGCTCTGTTAAAAAAGATGACGAGATTCAGCTATACTCAACTGGAAAAGTTTTTACTGTAGTTGAAGTTGGCATTTTTCAAATGACCATGGAAGATGTTGATGAGCTTGGACCTGGAGAAGTTGGATACATTGTTGCTGGAATTAAAAGCGTTGGAGACACTAAAATAGGCGACACTGTTACTCTTGCCAATAATCCTGCAGAGGAACCCCTTAAAGGCTTTAAAGATGTTAAGTCCATGGTTTTTTCAGGGCTTTATCCCATGTACAGTGACGAGTACCAGGACTTACGGGAGGCTTTGCATAAACTTCAACTCAATGATGCCTCACTTCTTTTTGAACAGGACAATTCATTTGCTTTGGGATTTGGATTCAGATGTGGGTATCTTGGCCTGCTTCACATGGAAATTGTTCAGGAAAGGCTTGAAAGAGAATTTGGCCTATCCCTTATTACTACAGCGCCAAGCGTTCAGTATAAAATACACCTTCAAAATGGGAAAACACTTAACATAGATAATCCTGTAAACTTCCCTGACCCTGGAACAATTGACAAAATTGAAGAACCCTATGTGCTTGCATCAATAGTTGCGCCAAA
>JBBAGC010000140.1:0-5902 GCA_041655115.1 Spirochaetota bacterium
GTGTTGACGGAATGATGGTGAATGAACTTTCAGCCTATCTTGAAACAGCATGGCCATTCATCAGAGAGGAATTACTCACCGGTACTTACAAACCACAACCAGTCAGGAGGGTGGAAATACCTAAACCAGACGGAGGAATCAGACTTTTAGGAATACCAACAGTAGTGGATCGTCTTATACAACAGGCGGTAGCGCAGGTGCTAAGCCCTATTTTTGAAGAAACATTTTCAGATAACAGCTATGGATTCAGGTCTGGCAGAAGTGCTCATGATGCTATTTATAAGGCAAAAGAGTATATAGAACAGGGAAATACCTGGACTGTAGACATGGATCTGGAGAAATTTTTCGATAGGGTAAACCACGATATTCTTATGTTCCGGGTAGCACGCAAGATAAAAGATAAAAGAGTCCTGAAACTTATCAGGAATTATCTTGAATCAGGGGTGTTAGTAAACGGGTTGAAAGTGTCTTCGGATAAAGGAACTCCACAAGGGGGGCCTTTATCTCCGCTTCTTGCCAATATTCTTCTCGATGACCTTGATAAGGAACTTGAGAGGAGAGGTCATGCTTTTGTAAGATATGCCGATGATTGCAATATCTATATCAAAAGTGAAAGAGCAGGAAACAGAGTTATGGCAAGTGTGAAAAAGTTTCTGACAGAAAAGCTGAAATTGAAGGTCAATGAATCAAAAAGTGCAGTTGACCGACCCTGGAAGAGGAAATTTCTTGGATTCAGTTTTTACTGTATAAAAGACAGAGTAGGGATAAGAATTCATCCGAAATCGGTTAAGAAATTTAAAGAGAACATCCGTAAAGTAACTAACCGTAACCGGGGTATTAGCTTTGAAGAACGCCTTGGAAAACTTATGGTTATGGGACGTGGATGGGTGAATTACTTTGGCATAGCTGATGCCCAAAGTATCATGGAAAATCTTGATGGCTGGGCAAGGAGGAGGTTAAGGGCTTGCCTCTGGAAACAGTGGAAACGGATTGGGACGAAACATGATAATTTGATAAAATTGGGTGTAAATGACTCAAAGGCCTGGGAGTGGGCAAATACCCGAAAGAAATGCTGGAGAATTGCCGGAAGTTTTGTATTGGCAACTACAGTGACAAATAAATATCTGGAAGAATGTGGGTATCTAAGTCTTGTGAAGGAGTACAGAAAAGTCCGTTATGTTTAATGAACCGCCGTATACCGAACGGTACGTACGGTGGTGTGAGAGGTCGGTGAGTGAAATAATCACTCACCTCCTACTCGATTGTCTAAAGGCTTTTGATTTTTACTCCAGAGGAGCACCTGTAAATATAGGATCACTAGCCTTAATAGTTGCGGTTTCACCAAACTTAATTGCTTCTGTTTTACCAAAATATTTTGGAAATTCTGAACCAAGATAGAATTGTGAAGAAATAACCTTTCCTGTGTAGAATGCTGCTTCTGCATTGTCAGCAAGTAGAGCTTCTCTTTCAGCACCTTTAAGGTCGCCTACTATTTCCTGCATTTTTGGCTGACATATGGTAAGATTCCATACATGACACCATGCAATAGCAAGCATGTACATAGCTTCCTGAAGAGGAGTAGCATTCATAAATAGGTGAAGGAATTTTCCACCTGCCATCTGCTTTTTGAGCATTTCAATGATGTCATCAAGTTCTTTTAATCCTCTTTCAAAAAGAGCAAGATATTTTTCATCAACTATGCCTTTTGCTTTGGCAAGGGTATCTTCCATTCTATTCTTAAGTATGTTATAGTTATACTGTTCCTTATTCATGAGAATCTTTCTCATTGTAAGATCCATTGACTGGATACCGTTTGTTCCTTCCCAGATTGCAAGAATTTTGGCATCAGACATCATTCTGGCTATAGGATAATCTCTGCAGTATCCGTATCCACCATAAACTGACATAGCCATTGATGTAATTTCAACGCCTTTGTCTGTACATCCGGCTTTTGCTATAGGAGTAAGGATTTCAATAAGAGCTTCTGATTCTTTAACCTGCTCTTCTGATTCTGCAACTTTTTTAAGATCCATCTGATGGAATAGATAGTATACGAGAAGTCTTTGTCCTTCAAGGTGAGACTTCATCCATAGAAGCATTCTTTTTACATCAGGATGTTTGCTGATTGCAACAAGAGGAGCATCAGGATTGAGCATTTGTGTTACGTCAACGCCCTGATATCTGTTTTTAGCATAAGTTACAGAGTGCATGTATGCTGCTGATGCGTTTCCATGTCCCTGTATAGCAACACCATTACGTGCGAAGTTCATCATTTTGAACATAATCTTCATTCCCTGACGCTCTTCACCAAGAAGATAGCCTATGCAATCGTTGTTATCACCAAATGCAAGCTGGGAAGTTCCCTGTCCATGAAGACCCATTTTATCTTCAATACCTGTACATACTACATCATTAAATTCACCATTGGAACCATCTTCATTTAGTCTATACTTTGGAACTATGAAAATAGAAATACCCTTTGTTCCTTTTGGATCGCCTTCGATTCTGGCAAGTACTGGGTGAATCATGTTTGAGTAATAGTCGTTTTCACCTGAGGAGATGAATATTTTCTGTCCTGTGATTTTATAAACACCATCAGAAACTTTAACAGCTTTTGTCTTGAGGTTCCCAACATCAGAACCTGCCTCAGCTTCTGTAAGGCACATTGTTCCGCCCCATTCGCCAGTCATGATTTTTTCACCATACTGTTCTTTTTGTTTTTCTGTACCAAAGGCATAAATAAGTTCCATTGCACCGTGTGAAAGTCCGGGATACATACCCAGGCAGTAGTTGGCAGCACAGGCATATTCGTAAACTGCTGTATTTATGGTATTCATCATTCCCATTCCGCCATGCTCAGGGTCATCAGCAATTCCCATAAAACCTGACTCATAATAGGTATCTAATGCTGGATGGTAACATTTAGGGATTGTTACCTGTTTAGTTTCAGGATCCCATTGTGCGCCTTCATTGTCTCCTTCTTCTGCTGTTGGATAGATGACATCAACATTAATCTGCTCTGCAAGATCAATTGTTGCATCTAATGTATCCTTGTCAAAATCAGAAAAAACAGGAAACTTTACAAGTTTGTCAACTTCAAGAGCTTCAAATAACACAAATTTAACGTCTCTTGTATCTACTAATGGATTAAGCATATACTCCTCCTAAAAAAATAATTGTATTCTGTTCACTATGTTTAAAAAGCAAATAAGTGGGCATTCCTGTTAAGCCGCTTTGAGCGGATATTTCAAAATGTTCATCTTATTTACAAACAAGTTGCTATTTAAATAATAAAATTAAAATAAAGAATAATGATGAAACCGGCACTTATTATATGATTTTTTTATTTATTTTATAAATTGTTTAGTTTAATTAATTGTTACATATGACTTGTAATCTGTCAATTAAAATTGATTTTTTAATAAAAATTGCTTAAAAAAGTCAGTTTTAATTTTCCTGATCAGCCTGATCAAGGTGGTACCTGAAAATCAAAACTCCTTCTTCAGCAGTAACTTCAGGTTTAATAGATGCTTTTTTGAAAACCTTAATCATTTTGCTGTTTTCGTAAAGAACTGAGGCGCATAAGGCTTTTATTCCCCTATCCCTTGCTATTTTAATTAAATATTCCACAAGAAAAGTTGCAATACCTCTGCCTTGCCATCTTTCATCAACAATAAAAGCCATTTCATAGCTTTTATTCTGCTCAAAAAGCGCGTATCTTGCTTCAGCTATAATTTTTTGAGTTCTTCCGGTTTCAACAATTCCAACAATGGAGAGTGTTTTTTCATAATCAACAGCAACGTATCTTTGCATATTTTTATGAGGCATGGAATGTATCCTGGCAAAATATCTTAAATATATTGCCTCATCAGAAAAAAGATAAAAAAGTTCTCTCATCATATCTTCATCTGAAACCTTGATAGGCCTGAATTTTATGTCAACATCTCCCATTGTTTTTACAATTTCCAGGTCTTTGGGATAATTAATAGAATGCTCTTTTCGATATATTTGATCCTTGTAAGCAAAGCCAATGCCCTTTGCCTCTTCAAGAAGAGCTTCTCTGTGATCAGGGTGGGCAATTTCAATCATGGCCATTACCCTTTCCCTTATTGAACGGCCAAAAAGATTGGCTACACCATATTCTGTTACCACATACCTGGTTGCGCCCAGAGTAGCTCTGGCCATACCAGCTTCGTGATCATGCTTGATTACAATATTGCTCTTCCCTTCCTGATCAATTGAATTAAGAACAATAACAGATCTGCCCCTTTTTGCAAAGGCTGCACCAACTGAAAAATTAAGTTTGCTTTCATATCCTGAAAGAAGGTTGTCACCTGAATGAAAGATAATGGATTCACCTGTTACATCAATTTTTTTTACATTCATGATGCTTATAAGGTTATTTACTCTTCTTATGTTTAATGGGTTTGCAAGTATTGCAATGGGATAAAATTCAAAAAGAGGGTTGTCGGAAATATAGTCATAGAGTTTTTTGGAGCCATAACAGTAGCTTGCAGTGATCTGCCCGCCTTTGTACCTGTTTCTTTTTATGGAAATAGCCCCGCTTTCAATGAGATCTATTGCCCAGTCGGAAAAAACATTGGTAAAAATTCCAAGCCCTTTTTTGTTTTTAAGGTTTGCTGCAATAGCATCAAAAATTCTGCCTACATGCATAACAATAGTTGAATCATCATTTATAAGATTGGAAACATTCTGGCCTATTTTAAACATTTCATCAGTATAGGGTTTTATTGTTCTTTCCGGTATGGGCAAAGAACTTTCAATAATATAGGTTGCCTGGTCAATGTGAATAAAAGTGTCACCATGTGTAACAGGCATTGAAGGGTTTACTTCAATAATAACAGTTTTGGCCTGACCTATGACAATTTTTGCCACATCACAGGCAATGCCAAGGCTCATATATCCCCTGCTGTTAGGAGGGGATGCTGTTATAACAGCTATATCAACCCTCTGGGCTCTTTGTGAAAATATATAGGGTATTTCCATCAGGTTTGAAGGGATAAAATCCACCTCGCCTGACTCAATCCTTCTCATTATACTTTCACCAGTGCTAAAGGTTTTAAGCCTGTACTTTGATCCGCTGTAATTATTTCCTGAATCAAGATAGTCATCCATTGTAATAAGCTGTATAAGCTCAAGGTCCAGGAGGTTGGGTTTTTCCGATTTTAACATGGCAGAAACAAAAAAAGCGGGCACTGCTGGCCCGCTGCTTAAAAATATTTTTGCACCTGGTTTAATTAGATCCAGAACTTTTTCAACATTTGTTATTTTTGCAGATTCCATATTTATTAACCGCCTTTTCTTTTATCCTCTTCCTCTTTACGTAGTTCTTTTTTAAGAATTTTTCCCACATTGCTTTCGGGAAGAGAATCTCTAACTTCAATTTCTGAAGGAAGTTTGTATTTTGCAAGCTTTTGCTCACAATACTCCATAACTTCTTTGGCGTCAACAACATCACCTTCATTTGGGACAATAAAAACTTTTATTTTTTCCCCTCTTTTGGCATCAGGAATGCCTATTGCAGCAGCTTTCTGAATTTTAGGATGTTCGTAAAGAATTTCCTCTATTTCTCTTGGATATACATTATAGCCAGAAGATAAAATAATGTCTTTTTTCCTGTCAACAATAAAGAAGTATCCATCTTCATCCATGTATGCAATATCACCGGAATAGAGCCAGCCATCGCGAATTGTTTCAGCTGTTTCCTCTGGTTTGTTAAGATAGCCGGATGTAACCTGAGGCCCGCGAAAGATCATCTCTCCTTCTTCGCCAACAGCTACGTCCTTTGTTCCTGTTTCCAGATCCACAATTCTTACTTCTGTATCAGGGTAGGGGAGCCCTATGCTTCCAGGCTTGTGCAATCCTCCGTAGGGATTAAGGT
>JBBAGC010000141.1:0-5897 GCA_041655115.1 Spirochaetota bacterium
ATCCTGGAATGGAAGGAGGAAGGGAAGGAATTTCATAGATGTATTTTCCTGTCAGCTCCTCAAGCCTTTTCCTTATAAAGGTATAGTTTTTAATGCCAAGAAATGCAGGCATGGAAACAGCTTCTGCATCTTCTGATGCCTTTACTATCTGTTCAGCAATTCTGGGCAGGTACTTTTCAGTTTCAAAAATTCGTGCAAGGTCAATGGATCTGAATTCATGGAGGTTTTTTTCCGTGTTCATATAATATGGCAAGGAAATTTCTCCTGAAATTATTTCCATGTTTTTAAACAGGCTTTGCTTTTTCAGCAATGCAGCTGTTTGTTCAGGGTAGTAGTCTCGAAATCCCTTGAAATTTAAAATAGCAATTTTGCTGCGATTTTTCAGAATGGTCACAGCTTTTTCATTGAATATGCTCTCCTGCGAAAGATATGTGGGCTTGAGTGTGCCCAGAGCAGTAATATGGAAATGATTTAAATCTTCATTGCTGTTAAGGATAAGGGATTCTTTTTCCAGTTCGTTTGTAAAAAAGCCTATGCTTTTTTTTATGTTTGAAATTCCAACAGCAGCATAGGGATGGTTTTTTTGTTCAGATATTACTTTGCCAATATGTTCAAAGGGTTTTTTGACTATATTTTTTTTTGCATCATATCCTGCCACATCAATAGACCCGGATGAGAAATGGAGGGAGTTCATTCCGCCTGATATTATAGCTGTTTTTAAGCCTTCTGAAGCACAGCGTATTCCACAGGTAAGTCCTGCTATTCCTCCGCCAATAATTAAACAATCATATAACACTTTAATCACCTGTTGAATTTTTTTTATCAATGTCACCAAGTCCAAAAAGTCCCTGGTAAATCCAGTATGTAAACTCAGCCTCTCTGAGGCCGTCACCCCATAAAACTGGTTTCATGCCCTTCCATCTTTCTTCAAGAAAATCCTCTAAGAGATCAATGGAGCCTTCTGCAGTTGCGCCCTTGTATTCTTCAAAAAGCCCGGCTGCTCTGTATGCGCATAATCCGCCCTGACAGGGGCCCATGCCTATTCTGGTTCTGCGTCTAAGGTCAACAATATTGCGCACATTAAGATTTTTAATTGCATATTCTATTTCACCTTCTGTGACCATTTCACATTCACATATCAGCCTGTAGTTTTTCATTTTTTCAGTTAAAATGCTCTGCACCCTGTGTCCGTGTCTGTAAAAAGTTGATCCCACAACTGAATTTGGAATACCTGTGAAACTTTTTACGCTTTTTTTTCTGCTGATATGGCTTTCAGATCCAGGAAGAGGAATTTTGTGTGTTTCGCATTTTTTCTTTATATTCAGCTTTTTACAGGCCATGTCAACAGCTTCCTCAGCCATGAGCCTGTATGTCATAAGCTTGCCCCCTGCAATAGAGATAAAGCCATCCATGTTGTCTCTTTCTTTATGATCAATTAAGGCAATTCCTCTGGTAATGTTTCGCCCCTGTGTTTCTCCTGACACAGCAAGGAGAGGCCGTATTCCGCAGTATGCCCTTAGAGCTCTTGTTTTTTTTACATTGGGAATCAGGGCTTCACCATCATTTAAAAGAACTGCAATTTCATAATCCTTTACAGTAAGATCCTCAATTTCATCATAGGGGATCTCTCTGGATGTTGTTCCAATGAGGGAAACAGTATCTCCAGGAACAATAATGTCCCCATCTCCAGGAGGGCGACATCTGTTAACAACAACATTGTTTATGCGGTAATCTATAATAAGCATTGACCCTTTTGATGGAAACATTTTCAACTCAATGCCAGCCATTGCACAAATTTGCTGACCCCATACTCCTGCAGCATTTATTACAAGATCTGCCCTTATTTCAATGTCCTCACCACTCTGGCTAATACACTTTACCCCTGTGACAGCCCCATTCTTTACAATCAGATTCTTCACAGTTGTGTGAGTGAGTATTTTACCTCCTTTCTCAACAGCATCAAGGATGTTGGCAGATGCAAGCCTGA
The DNA here is from genome assembly GCA_041655115.1 of Spirochaetota bacterium. GTDB lineage: Bacteria > Spirochaetota > UBA4802 > UBA4802 > UBA5550 > JBBAGC01. The sequence continues at coordinate 1,988 of JBBAGC010000141.1, forward strand.
AAGGGTCAATGGTTCCGTCTGGAACTGTTATTGCTGAAAGTATGTCAGGATTAAGATTAGGCTCAATTTCCAATGCCTTTTTTATGGGTATTTCCTTTGCATCAATACCGGCAAATTTGCACGCTTCAAGCAGCTTGCTGTAATAAACAGGGTCATCCTCCGGAAGGGTAACAAAAAGACCTCCTGTGTCTTCAACACAGTGGGCTGCTATTTTTTTCAGGATTTTATTTTCTTTTATACATTCCCTGGCTGATTCAATATCCTTTACTGCATATCTGGCTCCGGAATGAAGCAGCCCGTGGTTTCGACCGGTTGTTCCTGAGGCAATATCGTTTTTTTCAATGAGCACTGATTTTATTCCCCTCATGGAAAGGTCACGCAAAATGCCGCAGCCAGTAGCTCCGCCACCTATAACAGCTACAGTTGTTTCAATTACATACATTAGGTTAAACCAGCCTTTTAAAATTATTATATGGTAGAAAACTTTAATGAATCTTTATAGAGTCTAATGTCAAATATTTTATCTTATAAAAACGATAATTTGGCTGACAGGTAATTCAATTTCAGTATTTATGGTTTAAATTATTTGCCTTAGTCTGGAATTGCTGAAAAAAGGTTTACAAAACAATTTGTAAAATTTCTATATTTACAAAAGATTTAAAAAAACAGGGGAATATGCTAATAATTTGACTTTAAAGGCATAAATAATAAGAGTGTAAAAAAATGGTAAATAACTATGATTTTAGATAAGATAAATTCTCCAGAGGATATTAAAACACTCACATTTGATGAGCTACAGATTTTAGCTCAGGAGGTGAGAGATTATATGCTTGATGTTGTTTCAAAAAATGGCGGACATCTTGCATCCTCCCTTGGTGTTGTTGAGCTTACAATTGCCATACACAAGGTTTTTAGCACTCCATCTGACAAGATAATATGGGATGTGGGGCATCAAACCTATGCTCATAAAATTTTAACAGGCAGAAAGGAGCAGTTTAAAACAATACGTGAATATGGCGGTATAAGCGGTTTTCCCAAACGCAAAGAATCCCCCTATGATTCCTATAATGTTGGTCATAGCAGTACAAGCATATCCCTTGCAGTTGGAGAGGCTGTTGGCAGGGATTTGCAGGGTGGCGATTATAAGGTTGCTGCTGTAATAGGCGATGGCTCTCTTTCAGGAGGGATGGCATTTGAAGCGCTTAATCATATAGGTCATATAGGAAATGATGTTATTATTATTCTTAATGACAATGAGCTTTCAATTTCAAAAAATGTTGGTGCTCTTTCCACATATCTTACTGATATGATTTCAGGGAGTCTTTATAATCGTATCAGAAAAAAAACAATGAAAATGGTAAAGGCAATTCCCTTTGTTGGGAAGCCTTTATTTAATTTTCTTATAAGGCTTACAGGTTCATTTAAGGGCTTTATTATTCCTGGTCAGCTTTTTGAAAACATGGGTATTAGATATTTTGGTCCTGTTGATGGCCATAATATTCCAAAGCTTGTTGAGATTCTTGACAGGGTAAAAAGTATTAATTCCGGTCCCAAGCTTATTCATGTTATAACAAAAAAAGGAAAGGGTTTTGTTCCTGCTGAAGATGATCCATGCAGTTTCCATGGAACAGGGCCTTTTTGTACTGATACAGGTGAGAGGGCAAAAGGCGGAGGCTGCGAGTCCTATTCGTCAGTAGCAGGAAGAACCCTTGCAGAGCTGGCAAAAAAAGATCCCCTTGTAACTGCTGTAACAGCAGCAATGAAGGAAGGAACAGGGTTGTTAGCTTTTGAGGAGGTTGCTCCGGAAAGGCTTTATGATGTGGGCATAGCAGAACAGCACGCTGTTACCTTTTCAGCAGCTTTGGCTTCCACTGGCCTTAAACCCTTTGTGTGCATATATTCAACTTTTTTTCAAAGAGCCTATGACCAGCTTATTCATGATGTGGCTATTATGAACTTGCCTGTTAAGCTTCTTATAGATAGGGCAGGTATAGTTGGGGATGATGGTGAAACACACCACGGTGTATTTGATATTGCTATGTTTAGAACTATTCCCAATTTTATTTTTCTTGCTCCATCTAATGGCGCAGAGCTTAGGGATATGATTTATTTTGCCTGGAAATATAACAAGGGGCCTGTTGCAATAAGGTATCCCAGGGGAGCTGTTGAAGTTCCCTGTATTGATGTGGAAAATCCTCTTGAGTTTGAACCTGGAAAAATCAAGGTGCTTACGCATGGTTTGGATTTGGCAATTATTGCTCTTGGGGATATGGTAAATACGGCTTTAAAGCTTAACAGCATGCTTGAGAGCAAGGGTTATAGTGCTACTGTAGTAAATCTTCTTACAATCAAGCCTGTGGACATGCAGGGAATATCGGATGTTATAAGGGATGTGGAATTTTTTATTACACTGGAAAATGGTATGATAGATGGAGGGATTGGAGAGTATATTTATTCCAATCTTGATTCTGAATTATCTAATCGCAGACTTTTTACAGGCGGTTTTCCTGATGAGTTTGTGACCCATGGCAAGGCAGATTTGCTTTTCAGGGATCATGGTATTGATCCTGATGAGCTTTATAAAAGAATTATGCCTGCTCTTTTAAACAAAAAGGTATTGAAAAAAATTGATGCAGTGTCATAATAAAGCTCTGAAATTGAAGTTTATTTTGTTGCACAGGTTTAAGGATTGCTTTCCCCTAATTAAATAAAAGAGAACCTTTGAACAATCAGAGGGAATACTATTGGAAGGGTAAAAATTTATGAGACCTCAAAGTAATATCCCTGTGAAATATCAGAAGGTTCTTGAAATGGATCAGGTTTTGCGAAAGCTTATAACAGAATATTTTATGGCATTAAATGAAATTAATGATCCTGGAAAATCCATTGAGCTTCTTGCAAGCCATGTGGCAATTATGGTTGAGATGATTAATGATTTTAAAAGAGGGTGATGTTCCTGTTGTTTTAATATGAAGGTTTGGTTCCTTCAATAACTACATTTCTGACCATAGAAGTAACAGATATAAAAGATTGACAATTTTTAAATTATCAGTTAAATTCAAGTCATCAAAACAATTATAAAAGGGTCAGATGATGCTGTCAGAGCAACAAATAAAATCAATAAGAGATGTAATTATTTTAAATTCAAAAAGATCATAAAATCATCCGCCAAAGGCGGATACAATTACGCCATAACCAACAGGTATTTAAAAACATAAAAATACCTGCCTAAAAAAATATAAAAAACCATATGAGAAACAACCGGATATTTATTGACAAAGAGCAGATTAAGCTTTATTATTATTTAATTAAATGAATGAAGGTTATTTTATGGAACGTCAACAGGTTATTGATAAGACTATACAATATTTAAAAATATTACCGGAAAATAAAGTAAAAGAAGCTCTGGATTATATAGAATATTTATATAATAAAAATGAAGATAGTATATTAACGGAAGGGATGATGCGTCTTTCTGCAGAATCAGGGAGTTTTGATTTTCTGGAGGATGAAGAAGAGCTTTATACTTATGATAATATTAAAGAGCCGGCAGAATGAAAAAAGGGGACGTTGTGCTGATTAAATTTCCTTTTACCGATTTATCTGGGAGTAAACTGCGTCCTGCAGTTGTTCTTTTTGATTCGGATAATGCCCTTACAGTGAATGTGTCCGGTAATTTAACAGTAGAATCGTTGCAGGACAGTAGTAAAAACCATTCAAATACAGCAGGTATAAGTGGTGGTACAAACAGTGCTGGAGTAAATGCAAACATATCAAGCGGCAATAAAAAATGGATAACAGAGCAGACCAGCCTCACAGGCGGAACAGTAGATATATATGTAGAGAACAAAACAACATTAACAGGTGCGGTAATAGCATCGGTTAGTGGAGATTTAACCCTTGATACAGG
>JBBAGC010000142.1:0-5890 GCA_041655115.1 Spirochaetota bacterium
CAATGACCAGAAGAAACTATGCACACGCATTATTGAAGACAGAATAAGATTAAACCTTCTGATAAGCCTTTTTTACGAAAAAAGAAAAGATTCTGAAAATTATAATACAATCCAAAGTGAAATTAACAAGCTTTCAAATGAGATAAAAACCAGGAAGGAAATATATTCACAGGAAATATATCTCAATGAAACCAATACTATTGTTAAATCAGCCTTTGACAGCATGCCTGGTGCAATAAAAAACAATACCATATTCAAAAACAATAAAAATAAAATCAGTGAAACCAAATCATCATCCCCCTGGTTTGGACATAAAAAATATATTGCAGCTATAATTATAGTTTTAATAATTCTTTCTGTTTTAGGATATAATTATTTACACATTAATAAGGAGAAACCCATTCCAATTAAAACTGGGGAAAAACTTATATCCGCCCAATCAGAAAAAAGTGAAAACAATAAAACTACAACTGTAGCCAGAATTAATTCAGAAGAAAAAATACTGCTGAAAAGAAACAGTGTTAAAATCTCAAATCTGGATATATATAATTACGCAAATGATGTAGCAGAAAAAAACGGCTATGCAAAAATTTCCTACCAGGGATTTAAAAGTAAAAATCCTCACTGGATATACCCAACGAATCTTTTTGTTATGCTCGATGGTGAAAGGATCGTTGTTCAAAAGGGGGATACCTTATGGGATCTTTCCAAGGCCAAGCTTGAAAAAATGAATGCTGAATTTTATAAAATAGTTGAAGAAATAAATACCCTTTCAAAAACTGATAAAGATAAAATTGAAACTCTTATTAAAAAGGCTGATTCATTAGCTTACATAGAACAGCAGAAAAAAACAATATCCAGATTGAAAAAGAAACATTCAAATGAATAATGATGATATAAATTTTTATGTAGAGCCTGTGGAAATTGAAATTTATTTAAAAAAGGCAGGCATTGTAAGAACAATTATTAAAGACCTTAAAATAGAGCTCATTGATGTTGAACCAAAAAATGAAAAGAGCAGTGAAATCTTTGCTCTTTTTAAAGAGCTGGATGAACCTATAGATCTTATGGAAGTTCAAAATCATTTTCCTCAATACATCAGGTTCATATACGATTCATATTATAACAATATGGAGCTTTATGAAAAATTAAGCATGTACTTTAAATCAGGGCTTTCAGGCATAAATGATTCCTGGAAAAACACCCTTTACTTTACTGAACTTTTGTTAAAATATGAGCCAACAGTAGCCTCTGCTGAAATACTGGGAAACTTCAACACATATAATCTTAACTATATAATAAGAAAACTCAACTCCCTGGGAGAAAAATTTCTTCTGGAGGATACTACAGTCTATTATCTTATAAAAAGAAGAAATGAGTTTTATAAAAACGCAACTCCTGACAGAGAATTTGACAAACTTGTTGAACTATGGGAGTTTAATGTTAAGGGTAAAAATTATAATTTTTAAAAATCTAAAATATTCAATAAAAAAACCAGTACACTATATCTGCAAAAATAAATATTAAAAATAATATAAAATAAACAAAAAAAACTTTATAAAAAAAATTCTCCACTTTATTCACACATTAACCTCCCTGAATAAAAACCCCCTCCAAAACTAATCAGAGCTTTTTTCAACTGATTCACTACCGTCTACTTCCTCATCCTTCTCTCCCTGTTCATTCTCTTTCATATCATCAACTACTTTTACAGATCCCACAAGCCCGTCAAGAACAGATTCCCCTATTAATATGGAATAATTATCCATATGATGAGCCACCAGCTTTGCATAGTTTTCGCTCCCTTTTTCTGCAGATGCATCCTCAGCATGATCTTCCTTTCCAGAAAGGGTTTTCACTGTAGCCATAATCAGCTTATAAATATACCTGTCAATATAGGGGCGGATTATCTGCTCGGCCTTTTGAAATTCACCATTTAAAAGATATCCGGCAACCTGCTGCTCTCTCCTGAACCGCATACTTCTTTCCACTTTTTTTTCAAATACTATTGACTTATCCAAAGAATCAAGTTCACCCTCTTTAGCTTCCAGGGCTTTAAGATTCTCCTCATGTTCCTTCTCATATTCAAGGTAGGACTTGTTCATTTCATCTATATATCCTTTTTCATCCTTATCAACGAATCTGTTAAAGAAAATTAACCCTTCTGCATTTTCATCTTTAAAAAGCTGGTTATAAATCATTCTTTTTACTTCAGGGGTTTGCCCGGAATAGAGAGCTAAGAGGCCATACCTTTTGGCACGTTTTGCCATTTTAATCCCTTCCGAGTATTGAAAAATACGGTATGATCTAAGTTTGGGATGAGTTGCATCACCAACAATATAGTGGTTTCTTGCAACTGTTCTGTCCCTGTAGCCAAGTGACAGGTATTGCCGTGACAGGGAATTTTTTGACCTGATAATTTCAGGAGCAAGTCCATCAAGCATATCCTTGCTATCTTCAAGATAATGAGCAGTGAGCATATATTCATAAAGAAGCTCCATATCCTTTTGAGAATCATAGATATTGTCAAAAGCCCTTTTGTACTCCCCCTGCAGGAAAGCAACTTCACCATTAAAATGCTTCTGATAAATAGTAAAAAGCTCTTCTTTTTTTTCCGAAGCAAAGTTACTCACGCATATATTAAGAAACTCAAGATAGCCCCTGTTGTCTTTAATAATCCTTTCAACATAGGTTTGATCTATTGCTGCAAAAGCTGCACCAGAATAAAATAGAACAGTAATTAAAGAAAATAAAATTCCAGTTTTTAATTTCATTTTACGAATCCCCTTAAGATAATATCAGGCAAACAGCATATTTAAAGAAAATTATATGTATAAATATATTTATAGTTCGTATATATTACAATAAGAACTTTTAATTGTAAATAAATTTTTAATAAATAGATTCCACTCTTTTTGAACGATCCGTAATAACCAGGCATTTCAAATCTTTACTGATTAAGAAGTTAAAAAAACAATTTTCAGGCTAAGGGAGATTACAGCCATAAACCAGGCAGAAGCCAAGGAATTATTCAATTTTTTTAAGATTATGTGCAATAATCACAGAAACACCCTTGTAGACGTGAAAAGCTGAAAAATATAGAAAATATACAGATTGTATTGATACAGTTTTTTTAAAATATAAAATTGGCGGGCTTTATTATTTCTGCATTTATTTAACAGATGGCTCCAAAAAACAGTTAGCTTTTTAGAACCATCTGAAAAAGGGCTAAACTGGCTAAATCAGGTTTTAAAAAAATCAACCCGCGATTTAAGGGTTTCAGCCATGCTAAAAATTTCCTCTGTAGTAGAAGCCATCTCTTCTGATGCAGAAGCAATAGCCTGAGTCATGTCATTGATGCTCGTAGTTGCCCGAACAATTTCTATTGTTGAAATTTTATGCTCGGAGGTTGCATTTCTAATCTCTTCAGTTTTAGTGGTTACAATTTCGGCTATGCTATTCATTTTTTCATTAGCATCAAGCTGTCTATCCATAAATTCAAATGTGTTGTTCATCATGCTGTTCAAGGACTCAACCCCATCTATAATAAATCCAATAATCTGGTTTGTATCAGATGCATTGCTTATTCCTTTTTTAATTTCAGCATCATTAATCTTTATAAGAGAATCGATTTCCTTAATGCTTCCTGCGGTCTGATCTGCAAGTTTTGAGATCTCATCAGCCACAACAGCAAAGCCTCTTCCAGCCTCACCAGCCCTTGCTGATTCAATTGCAGCATTTAAGGACAAGAGGTTTATCTGCTCTGAAATTTCATTAATCATTTTAACAATATTATTCATCTGCTTGGAGCTTTCATTAATTTTTGTCATACTTTCATTCATTAATTTAAGAGAGTTTTCTCCTGTCATGGCATTAGATGCCATTTCTTCTGTAACTTTTTTCGATTCATTTATTTTTGTTCCCATATCCTTTATCATTCCTGAAAGCTCATCCATTCTGGAAACCATTTCATTAAGGTTGTCAGATTGCACCATGGTATTATCTGCAATGCTCTCAGTGCCGGCAGACAGTTCTTCTGTAGTGGCAGTCACTTCTTCAACTGAGGATGCCTGATTTTGGGCATTGTCGGAAAAAGTTAATGAAGCAGCTGACAGTTCGTCAGACATAACTGTAAGCTCATCAGATATTATTTTAATTCCATCAATCACACTGCGTATTTTTTCTATAAAACTATTAAAAAATCCGGAAAGTATTCCAATTTCATCAGCAGATGTAATTTCAATTTTTCTGGTTAAATCACCTTCCCCTTCGGAAATATCCTGTAATCTTCTGGTAAGAACATTAAGTTTTATAACAAAAATTCTTTTCATTGCCAGATAAAACATAGCAACGCCAAAAACACCAACAATTATTAAAATAATATTCATATACATAAAAAGTTTTTCTGACAGATGCGCTGTTATATTGGCATTTTTACCAATAAATAAAATACCGGTTATATTACCACTAACGTCTTCAATTGGCAAATAGGCAGTATGATATGGAGTTCCAAGTATTGTTGCATCTCCGTAAAAATTTTCTCCCCGCACGAGAACAGCATCAATAATGGACTTGTGCTCAAGTTTTGTCCCTACAAGCCGTTGATCATTCTGGATAAGGGTTGTGGATATTCTTTCATCCCCATGAAAAATTGTAATATCACAATCTAAAAGTTTTTTCTGCTGATCTATAAATGCATCATCTGAAAGGGCAAAGCCTACAGACAGGGCGCCGATTACTTCATTGTTTCTTCCATAAATTGGTGCAGCTGCTCTGATTGAATATTTAATTAAAGCCCCCTCTTCTATCCCTGCGGAGCGTTCACCCTTTAATGCTTTTTGCAGAGTAATCTGATTGGATATAATATCTCCATACTCTTCAGGAGCATGGGCTCTGACAATGACTCTTCCTGTTTTGTCTGTTATAACCAGGTAACTAAAACCGGTTGATCTCATAAGGGTTTGCCCACATTCAATACCAGCCCTTCGATTTCCTGTTTCAACAATCTCTGTAAATCGGGAATCTGTAGAAAAAAACTCTGTTGCATTACCGGCATTGCGAACAAGATCTTGAATATTTTCATCAAGGAGCAATGATTTTTTCTTTACTTCAAAAGATAAATATTCACCAAGAACTTTGCTTACAACTATGTGCATAGTCGCTGAAATGAGAATTATAATTATAATAATGAATAAAGTATTCATTGTGGTAAATTTGGTAGAAATTTTTATTTTATTTAAAAAGTTATTAATTTTTGACATATGCAAGCCCCCGATAATGAATAAATAATTTTAATAAACTTAACTTATTTCCAGCTGCTACACAGTAGCCCAAAGTACAATGATTCAATGTTATTTAAGTTTATGACTCTTCCCGGATTATTAAAAATATAAACAAAGAATAATAAATAAATAGATAATCCCATCTCAAATTCTAAAATATTTTTCTTGATTAAAAACATCTTCAAGAAAAATGAAAATAAAATTAGAACAATTAATGGAATTATTAGAACTCCCCCGGCTATTTTGTAAAGTAAATTACCAAACAGGATAAGGATATTTTTTAGTTGCTGGAAATATCTCAAAAAGAATGGGCAATGCCTGTTCGGGCTGGGAGTAAAGCTCTAAATTTATTTGACAGTCATTTCAAAGGCAGGGTGAATTTTGAATCAGGTCAAAGGCTATTTATACAAAAAATCTGACACTCCCGATTAGCAGGATTTAGTAAACGTTAACTCTTTCTAAATCATGGAAATCCTTCAATCCCCATAATCATGGTTCAAAGATTATGCTTACTAAAATTTTAATTTTTTAATTTATATCATTATTCATTTCCTCAATTCCCAAACCATGATTTTCTTGATTCTAAGATTAACAGGATTTACTGAACA
>JBBAGC010000143.1:0-5864 GCA_041655115.1 Spirochaetota bacterium
AGTTTCAGAGTCAAGTGCCTGGATCAGCTCTACCTTGTATTTTTCGCCCATGCCTTCAAAAAGAGAAATAGCCTCATCCCTTGATACTACCTCTCCCTTTACATCAAGCCTCTCTTCAACTATTTTTTCCATCTCCCTTTCAATGTCCTCAAGATCATCAGGAGAGAGCTGTTTTGACATGTCTATATCATAATAAAATCCGGTTTCAATTGAAGGCCCTATGGCAAGAATCGCATCAGGATAAAGCCTTTTAACAGCCTGAGCCATAAGGTGTGATGCAGAATGCCAGAAAACACTTTTTCCTTCTTCAGTATCAAATGTAAAAACATTAATATTCGAGTTTTTAAAAACAGAAAAATCAAGACCCTTTATTTCGCCATCAACCTCAGCTGCAACAGCAGATTTCTGTAGCCCTTTGCCAATAAGCCCTATAATGTCATAAACAGTTGAACCTGCATCTGCTTCTTTTATGCTTTTATCAGGCAGGGTAATTGTTATTTTACTCAAGTCAGTTCTCCGGAAATAGAATTGCTCCCTTTTACAAATAAGGAAGAAATCTTAAGATTAAAAAAGCGAAGGAGTTTTTTTGGGCGATACTGGAATCGAACCAGTGACTTCCTGCGTGTCGAGCAGGCACTCTAACCAGCTGAGCTAATCGCCCGAGATCCTTTTAATTAAGATAAATTCAATATTTTTAAGACCTGCAGGTATGTCAAGATTTTTTTAGGGATCAATTGCATAAATAAGATACTTGTAATTATTTCATCTATCTATTATTCTGAAACTATTATTCTGAAATAAATTTTAAAAAAGATATAAAAAATAAAGGAAAAAAATGTTTAACAGTATAGAAATATATGCAGGTAAAAATGCAAAGAGAATAATACAGGAAAAAGGCCTCAAGGCTGATGATATTAAAGCAATGTCTGGTGCAGCTGGTGGTCCTAAATTTCTGGTTCTAAACGGACTTGACAGGGCTGTTTTTGGAGAACTATTCAAGAACAGAAAAGAGCCCCTCTTTTATCTGGGTTCATCAATAGGTGCATTCAGGGGAGCAGCCCTTGCTCAAAAAGATCCCCTTAAAGCACTTGATAAGCTCACCAAATCATATATTAAACAAAGCTACACAAGCAAACCTGCAAGAAGAGAAGTTTCAGCAGAGAGTGAAAGAATTATTGATGATTACCTGGATAAAGAAGCAAAAGAATATATTCTCAATAGATCATTTGTGCGATTAAATATTTTAGCTGCTAAATGTGAAGGTATAAGCTCCTATGACAAGGAATGGCTGCTTATACTTTTTCTATTAAATGCCTCTCTATCAAATCTAATAAGCAAAAAAATTTTCCTTAAGCTTTACAAAAGAGTCATGTTCAGTGATATTAGGGACACACCCCCTTTTATTGAACATGTGAAGGAAAACAGATTCAGGTTAGAACTTACAAAGTCAAATATAAGAAACGCCATACTTGCATCAGGGGCTATACCCTATGCAATGGAAGGCGTAAAAAATATAAAAGGCGCTCCTGATGGAACCTACAGGGATGGCGGTGTAACAGACTATCACATGGATATCAGCTTTGGAATAAATGAGGGGCTGGTGCTTTTCCCGCATTTTTTCAGCAAAATAACTCCAGGATGGTTTGATAAAGCCCTTATATGGCGCAAGCATAATCCTGAAAATTTTTCAAACACAGTAATGGTATGCCCTTCACAAAAATTTATTGAAAAGCTCCCTGGTTCAAATATTCCGGACAGGAAAGATTTTAAAACATTTTTTGGAAATGACAAAGAGCGTCTTAAAAACTGGAACTACGCAATAAAGGAAAGCCAGAGATGCGGGGATGAGTTTCTGGAAGCAGTAAACAGCGGAAAAATCAAGGATGTGCTAAAAGATTTTTAATTACCCTGTTTTAAGGGAAACAGGCAGATCCTGTCACGGTGAACATAAAAATTAAAGTTTTTCAGGAATCAGGAGGGGTTCAAACAATTTTAGCACAGAGCAATTTTTTCCTTGTAGAAAAAAAAGGCTCTTCATTAAAATGAATTTATATGGAATATATTTAAAAAACAGTTATTATTCCTAAAAATATTTTTTATGTATAATAATATTATTTTTAATACCCCCGCCGCCTTTGGCGGCGGGGGTAAAGCATTCTATTATAAAGAATGTGGAATTAACACTGTTTAAATATTTAAATTATTAATAAATCAGGAGCCGTATAATGATACAACAAGCTATTGAAGACAACATTCTTATTGCAAAACTGGACAATGCACCCACAAATTCCATTACCTTTGATACTCTTGTTCAAATGAGAGAGGCAATAAAAAAAGTTAATGAAGATGAATCCATAAAAGGGCTTATTATAACTGGTGAAGGAAGATTTTTTTCATCAGGGTTTCATCTGCCAACTTTTATTGCTTTTGAAAACAGGGAAGATGTTCTGGAATTTTTTAATGTTGAAGAGGAAATGCTTTACGAGCTTTTTACATGCAAAAAACCTGTTATTGCAGCTATAAATGGTCATTGCGCTGCAGGCGGTTTTATAACAGCCATGGGATGCGATTATCGCATAGCTGTTGATCATCCCAAGCCTAAAATGGGCATGACAGAAATAAAAATAGGCCTTGGCCTTACAATTGCTGAAATGGAGCTTGTACGATTTGGGCTTAACAGTGACAGAGACCTTCGCGATGTCATGTATAATGGAAACATGTACTCCTTTCAGGAAGCATTGGACAAAGGATATTTAGACGAGCTTGCAGAAGCTGACAAGCTTATTGAAACTGCAAAGGCAAAAATCCGTTCATGGATTGACCTTCCGGGAAAAGCTTTTATAAACATTAAAGAAGGGATCAGGATTCCTGCTGCAACTTCTTTAAGAACAAGAATAGACAATGATAACTGGCAGGATCCCCTCTGCGATTGTATTCTCAATCCCCAGGTAAAAGGGGTTCTTGGAATGGTTCAAAAATCAATGACTGGTGGGAAGTAATGAAAATTATAGAAGGAAAACTGGATGCCAGCGGATTAAAATTCGCAATAATTGTTTCCAGATTTAACGAATTTATTACAAACAAACTTCTTGGTGGAGCAACAGACTGTTTAAAAAGAAATGGCGCAGATGAAGCCAGTGTAACTGTAGCCTGGGTACCTGGTGCTTTTGAAATACCTGCTGTTGCAGCAAAAATGGTTGAATCAAAAAAATTCGATGCTATAATCTGCCTTGGAACTGTAATAAGGGGTTCCACTCCTCACTTTGATTATGTTTCAGCAGAGGTAACAAAGGGTGTGGGACAGTTAAGCCTTAAAAGCAGCATGCCTGTTATTTTTGGTGTTTTAACAACAGACACTATTGAACAGGCAGTTGAACGCGCTGGCACAAAAGCAGGGAACAAGGGCTTTGATGCTGCAATGGCTGCTATTGAAATGGCAAACCTTTATAAGCAGATAAACTAATGGGACAAAGGCGTAAGTCCAGGGAATACGCACTTCAGGGGCTTTATATGTATGATGTGGCTAAAACCCCCATTGATGATATTATTGCACTTGAATGGGTAGACACCCCCATAGAGAACAATGTGCGGGACTTTGCACTTTCCCTTATTAAAGGTACTATTTCAAATATTGAAAAAATTGATGAAGTAATAAAAAAATATTCAAAAAACTGGGTTCCTGAAAGACTCACAGTTATAGACAGGTCTATTCTGAGGTTGGCCATATTTGAAATGCTTTATATGGATAATATCCCGGCTGTTGTTACAATTGATGAAAGCATTGAGCTTGGGAAAACCTTTGGCGGTGAAAATTCAGGACAGTTTATAAATGGGATACTTGATTCTGTAAAAAAATATAAACTCAAAGAGGGTTGATATTACAAGTGAAGATCAGGATGAAGGGCAAGGAAAAAGCAACAGGTGACAACATAAAGCATAATAGAATCAGCGGGATTGAGGCTATAAAAAATGAGTCCCTGCCCGGATCCCAGGGGAAGCTTATTCTTGTTCTTGCCCTTTCTGCCATTGCTATTGTGTCAATACTTTTGCTTACCAGCTATGTTTTTGACAAACCTGGATCTTTTTTATCAAAAAAGTCAGATGATAAAATTAAAGCAGAAAATAGCGACATTTTATCAGAAGCCGGTATAATTTCACCTGTTCAAACTGAGAACCCTGATTTATTAAAAGCAATTGATCTATATAAAGGGGGATACAAAACACAGGCCATTACAGGCTTTACATCTGTTCTTGAGTCTGCCTCACCTGACAGGGATAAGGCTATTGCACTTCTTTATCTTGGAATGATAGCTGACAGCACTGGTGATTACAACAGCGCGCTCTCCTACTTCCAGAGAGCGCTTAATTATGATAAAAAAAATCCCGACATTTTTCTGAATATTGCCAAAACCTACAGAAATATGCAGGATTACACAAAAGCCATAAGCAATGCTGAATCAAGCCACAAGCTGGCTCCAGGTAAAATAAACCCCCTTCTTCTTCTTGGGAATATATACTATGATCAGGGCAATTTTAATGAAGCTGCCAGATACTATGAAAAGGCCATGGAGATTGAAAAAAACAGCCCTCCCCTTCTCTACAACATGGCTATTACACTTTTGCGCAAAGGGGATTATTTTGCAGGGCTTGAGTATTTAAAAAAAGCTGCAGAAGCTGACAGTATTGGAGAAATAGCATACAAGTCATATTCAAGGCTTGGTGCTGAATTTATTGAAAACAGCAACTTTCCCCTTGCTGAAAAATACCTTAAACAGGCTGCAGCCCTAAGACCTGAAGAACCTGTAGCAAGATACAACCTTGCTATTGCCTATTTAAGGCAAAACAAAAACAGCGAGGCATTAAAAGAACTTGAAGAAGCTGAAAAATTAAGCAGGGGAGCTCCTGACATCCTTGAAAAAGTGGGAGACTCATACTTTGCTATGGACGAACTTGACAGCAGTCTCAGGTCTTTTAACACAATCCTGGAAAGCAGAAACAGAGATGTAAAAATTATAGCCAGAATAGGAGAAATATACTATAAAAAGGGAGATTTGGACAGATCATACAGTGCATATAGCAAGATTACAACCCTTGAGCCTGCAACTGAAAATGCGCGTATAGCCTATCTCAATATGGGAAATATTCTTGATGATGCACTTAAACACGATGATGCAATAAAGGCCTATGAATCTGCCCTGGCAATAAAAAGCAATGATGACATGACCTATTACAATTTAGGTATTTCCTATAAGCATGCTGACAAACCTGCTTTTGCAATTGAATCATGGCAAAAATCAGCAGAAATAAATCCCGGCAATATTAAGCCCCGCATTGCTATTGCTGATTATTATAATGAAAGAGGCTACCCTGATCTGGCTGAAAAAGAATATCAGGAGATTCTCTACAAATGGCCTGACAATCAGGAAGCTGCATTTAAAACAGCATCTATCTACCACAGGCATAAAAACTACCGCGATGCTGAAAAAGCATATACCAGAGTAAAGGAGATTGATCCTTCAACTGAAATGGCGCGCAAGGCTTTGATAAACCTGGCAATTATATCATCCATACAAAATTCCAGTGAAGAAAATCTTGATAAATCCATGGAAATCATAGGCAAAGCCCTTATTATGAAACCCGCAGATCCTGATGCACTTCTTGCAATGGGAATAATTTATGCAAAAAAAGAAATGCATGAAAAAGCCATTGATACCTTTTATCAGGTTATAAAGGGAACCAGGGACTCATCTGTAATATCAGAATCCTACAACAATATTGGCAAAAGCTATTACCAGCAAAATAACTACAAAAAAGCTATTGAGGCATTTTCACGAGGTATAGAGGAAAACCCCACAAGTGAAGAG
>JBBAGC010000144.1:0-5843 GCA_041655115.1 Spirochaetota bacterium
CACATCTAACATATGCTATGGCCTCATCTATGACACCATCCTTATACTGTATCTTCTCAACAAACGTAGTCAATTGTAAATTAAAAAATCCGCCACCTCCGAAATAAACAATCCACCCATTATCAGAAATATCAAAAGCTTCAGATCGAACAAATATCCTTGATGTGTATGTCCAATAGGCTTCCCCCCCTACTATCTTAGTGTCTGGGAAATAGTCTAAATCTGCATAATGTATATTTCCTGCTTTAATCAATGTTAACAATTCAGGTAATGTGGGCAAACGCCAATCATCATATCCTGCATAATTCAAATTTTGACATTTTGTAACTGCTTGATTCCAGGTCATTTTTAAATTTTCACCTGAACAGTCATCATCTGTCTTCATTGATAAATCAAATCCTGGTAAAGTACACCTAGTCCAGGTTAATCCAGTTACATTATCATCTACTACATCATCCAAAGTAGAATTAACATTAAGCCTTTCAAAAAAACTTCTTTTAAGTGGTATGTTTTCATAAGTGGAATCATCCCCATCTTTAAGAAAAACATCATTGTCAGTATCTGCTATCTCAAAATAAGTGGTTCTTTTTGCTTCATTTTCTGAAAGCACAACAGTAAAAGGCGCCACATAATCCTCTTCTGCTTTAATAGCATCAAAAATAGCATCATCAAAACAGCCTGAAAGCAGGAGCATCAATGGCATAGTCAAAAACATAAATATTATAATTTTAAAAAATTTCATTGCATCTTCATATAAACATAATTTATTAAAAAAATATATAATTATTACTCAACACAAGGATATTATTGTCAATATTAATAAACAGTCCTATTATGAAAAAATTATTTTAATCTCATCATTTTCTTTTGTAATAAATACAACTGTTTCAACCTCTCCGGAAAGTCGCAGATCAGAACCTCTTAAATGTAAAAAATCTGCTGTTTCAATAAATTCCCTCAAAACTTCAATCTTATCCTCTAAAAGTCCTGTATCATTATCAGTATCAAAATATTCATCCATAAGCTTTTTAAATTCAAGCTTTGCAGCAGTTTCAATGCAGTGATCTTTAATATGCAACTTTATCATCACTCTTATCCTTTATAAATTTGGCTCTTTTCTTGGCAGGCTCTGACCCCTTTATCCATAGATTTTCCAATATCAGGAAAAACTTAAAATAATACTTTAATTAAAAAGCAATATTTTATCCAGAATTATTTTATTCAACTGATGTAAAGGCTCTGACCCAGGGAAGGGTCAGAGCATAATCAAAAAAAATAAAGAATTAACCACAGAAACACAGAATTTACAGAGGAATGAAGGATTATTTATCTGCGGGGTCAGAGCATCGCTATAAATAGCGTTAAACAGACAGAAAAGGCGCTGGCGAGAAAAATGGGGGTCAGAGCAACAAACTTTTTGCAATTTATTCAAAAAACTTGACATAATTTTTTTAACTATTATTTTACAAATTAGTCTCAACTATGATTTTAGAAGGAAAAGATGAATTGTCCATTATGTAGAGGAGAAATGAAACCCAGTACCACGCATTTACTTATTAAAAGAGATGAAAATTCAATTATTGTGATCAATAAAGTACCTGCTCTTGTTTGTGAGCAATGTGGTGATGATTTTATTGATATTAAAATTACCAGAAAGGTTGAAATTTTATTGGATAAGCTTGAAGCAGAAGGTGTAAAAATGGGTTTTGTTGATTATAACATTGCAGCCTGATAAGAAAACACAGACTCTTTCTTTCCTGCTCCATAGCTTTTCATCAGCTCAACTACAAGTAAAATCTTTTTTTCTACATCTCTTTTCATGGCAGATCGAAGCACTGCAATAAACCTGTTTTTTGTATTGCTATAATTTTTAGCTTCGTGATCCTTCATTCTTATCAGTTTGTATTTAAAATACATATATGTTTCATCAAGGCAAACAATTTTTATCTCTTTTTCCGGTTCTTTTAGCCAATGCTTTTATTTTCAGTTTCCCTATAAGACCCCATTCCCTAACCCTTTCGGCAAAGGGCTTATCAGGCCTCCTGCCTGCCCTTTGCACTAGCTCATCCGTGAAGCCTCGCCCACAGTGGACTGCACACAGGATGTGTGCGTTTCGACGCGCGACAGGATGTCGCAATAAGCGTCGAATGAAAGGGAATTGTGGCATGGATCTTTTATAAGTATTGAATTATTAGTTTTATGAATCTAAATGTTTAGTGCAAAACCTGAAATTTACTGATACAAAGCCCTCGCCCGTAGTGGACTACACACAGGATGTGTGTGTTTCGACGCGCAACAGGATGTTGCAAAAAGCGTCGAATGAGGGCACGGCAGTGCCGGGGTGAGGTCTGAAGAAAAAAGACGGGAGGGCTCTGACCCCTAATATTAAACCATGCTCTGACCCCATACAAAAAATGGGAGTCAGAGCATGGTTATAAATAGTGTCAAACAGACAGAAAAGGCACTGACGAAAAAAATGGGGTCAGAGCCTCTAATAATAATAAAAAAACCTCACTTTTTTATATAAAGCTTGACAAAAACCCTCAAATAGTTAAAGTTTACTTTAACTTTAACTAAAAGGATTTATGCATCTGATGAAAGATAAATACACCATATCTGAGCTGGCATCTGACCTGGACATAAGCACATCTGCAATACGCTTTTACGAGGACAAGGGACTCATTTCACCTGAAAGAACCCCCGGTAATCAGCGATTCTACACAAAAAAAGAAAGAGCCAGGCTAAAGCTTATTCTGCGAGGAAAAAGATTTGGCGCCTCTCTTAATGAAATTGCTGAAATGATAGGCCTTGCTGATTCAGAAATCAATGAAATAGACCAGATAAAAAAAAGCCTCTTTTATCTGGAGAAAAAAGAAGAAGAGATTAAAACACATATGAGGGAAATCATGATCTTTGAAGAAGATCTGCTTGCACTGAAAAACAAGCTTTTAAAAAGGAAATCTGAAATTATTAATAAAAATAAAGGAGGGAAAAGAGATGTTTGATTTTATTATGACAGATGATCAAATTAAGCTGCGCGATGAAGCAAGGGAATTCACCAAATGGGTGCCCAAGGAAATGATCCTTGCAATGGATGCTGAGGAGATCCAGTTTCCTAAAGAATACCTTCAGGAATGCGGCAAAAGAAATCTTCTGGGAATAAGGATTCCAAAGGAGTATGGAGGGCGGGGACTCTCCTGGGTTGATGATCTCATTGTTGCAGAAGAGATTGGGGTTGCAAGCTACTCCCTTGCCTGTTTATGGGGAGTGGGTGCTGACATTGTTTGCGAAGCTGTTATTAAATATGGCAATGAAGAACTTAAACAGGAAATTGTTGTACCTCTTCTTAAAGGTGAAACCTTTGCTGCAGAAGGGCTTACTGAACCAAGAGGAGGATCTGATTTTTTTGGCGCAACAACCAGAGCCAGGAAAGATGGAGATGACTGGATTATTAGCGGACAAAAAAGATTTATCGTTGGAGCAGAGGGAGCCGACTGGTTCATGGTTTACGCTGTTACTAACCCTGATGCCCCTCCCCATAAAAGAATGACATGCTTTATGATACCAAGAAGCAAAGGTGTTGAAACAAGGTATATCTACGGGCTTATGGGTGTACGCGGTGGCGGAACAGGACGGCTTCTTCTTGACGAGGTAAGAGTACCTGAAAGATACGCACTCAACGGCATAGACAATGGATTTGAAGTATTCAAAACAAATATGGTTCCTGAAAGGCTGGGCACAGCTGCAATGACAATCGGCTCAGTAAGACCCGCTCTTGAAATAGCAACATCCTACACATCAAGAAGAAAAGCCTTTGGCCAGCCTATAATGAATTTTCAGGGTGTGGGTTTTAAAATCGCTGACTGTTCAATGAAAATGGATGCAATGAGGTCTATGGCCTATACAACTGCTCTGGGAATCGATTCTGGAAAAATTTCCAATAGAAGAATAAGAAGAATGGTATCCCAGAGTAAAAAATTCATTACTGATACAGCATGGGAAGTGGCAAATAACTGCATGCAGGTTATGGGAGGTATAGGATATACTAATATATTCCCCATTGAAAGAATTGTACGTGATATCAGGTTAGCCATGATATGGGTTGGAAGCAATGAGATAATGCAATACATCATCCAGACCGAATGGTACAAAGAACATAGCCAAAACGTTGAAGAAGGAAAAACAAGAAACGTGGAACTTGACGCAGTTAATGCTCACGAAACAGAAGAAAAAGTTTATGAATAAAAAATTAATAGGGGGAATATTATTCCCCCTATTATCGCAAAAATAAAACCTTCCTTTAATGAACAGCTAATATTTCAATTTTTCCTGCTTCTGGACTTATCCTTTACATTTAGAAAACATTTCTTTTTAAGCAAAAGTAATGGACATTAGACCTGCACTAAGGTTATATTATAAAGGACTGTTCAGCTAATTATAATTCTGTTAAGCTATAAAGTCTAATCAAAACTTTACAATCATAAAAAGGAGGAGAATATGACTAATTCAGGGAAAACCAAAACCTATTTCTTCAGAGGCACGCTGTTTCTCATTGCTGCTATACTAATATTAGGGGCATTTAATTACAACAAGCTTATACGCCTCAAAAGGGTTGTATCTCTTTTCAATGCTGATGTAATTGATGAAAACTTCAGAAGCATGGATATGCTCTTTGATTCAACAGTTGTGAACAAAAGTGATAATCCTCATAAATTTACCTATGACTTAAAAGATCTGCCACAATCTTACACCTATGAAGGAGAAGAAAAGAAAATATCCGATTTCCTGGAAAGAACACACACAACAGGCTTTATTGTTTTAAAAGATAATACTGTAAAATTTGAAGATTACTACAGAGGCAACAATGAGTTATCACGCACAATTTCGTGGTCTGTTGCTAAATCCATAGTTTCAGCACTTTTTGGAATAGCTGTTGCAGATGGCGACATTAAAAGCGTAGAAGAAAGCGTAACCGACTATGTACCTGAATTAAAAGGAAGTGGTTATGATGGAGTAAGGATAAAGGATGTTCTTCAAATGTCTTCAGGCATTCAGTTTAATGAAGACTATGGTGATTTCAACTCTGACATAAATCGCATGGGCAGAGAATTTGCACTCAACAGGTCTTTGCTAAAATTTATATCCTCACTCAAACCTGAAAGGGAACCAGGCACATATAACCATTATGTAAGCATGGACACCCAGGTGCTTGGCATGATAATAATAGCAGCAACAGGAAAAAGCATTACAGAATACACTGAAACAAAGCTCTGGAAACCTTTAGGAATGGAATCCAATGCAGCCTGGCTGGTGGACAGCGAAAAAGCAGAAACAGCTTTTGGTGGATTTAACTCCATACTTCGCGACTATGCAAAATTCGGACGCCTTTATCTTAAAAAGGGAAGATGGGAAAACAAGCAGATAATTCCCGAGCAGTGGATACACGACTCAATCACCCCTGATGCTCCACACCTTATGCCTGGAGAAAATCCCTATTCCGGCTGGGTTCTTGGATATGGATACCAGTGGTGGATTCCTGAAAACTCTGATGGTGAATTTATGGCAATAGGCATTTATGGCCAGGCGATTTATATATATCCACGTTACAATATAATTATAGTAAAATCATCTGCCTATCCTGATTATAATAAAGATGGACAGGCCATGGAATTGGAAAGCATAGAAGTTTTTCGGGCTATTGCAAAAAAAATATAAAGTAAAAAATAACCTGTATAAAAAAAGGCATTCTATCTATGGAATGTCTTTTTTATATTCAAAAAAACACTCCCCCATAATCCTAAAAAACTTTAAAAATATTAAATTGACAGCATTTCTTTAAATTA
>JBBAGC010000145.1:0-5829 GCA_041655115.1 Spirochaetota bacterium
ATAGCTTCAATATCCTGATTCATTTCAGCATTTGCCAGATGAAGCTTCTCAATATATTCTTTTACATTAGCATCATCCTTCCCCTTATTCATTTTGAATATTCTGCTTGGCCTGTGGCTGGGGAAATTGCTGTGAGAATACATAAAAACCGGTGAAGCATATTCCCTTTTTATTACTTTACGCTTATGTTCCAGATAGGAATCCAGGTCAATCCCCTCAAAGCTCACCATATCACTAAACTCACCTGTAAGTATAGCCTTTATAAGTACCCAGCTATCCATTGCTTCTGATGTAGAAGGAAAGGTGTTGTAATACCTTATATCTTCAACAGGTAATCCTCTTAAATTCCAGGCATTGTCAAAAACACCGTAGGTTTTATATCCCTGTTTTTCAAGCAAATCATGAACAGCACCCCCTCC
Source organism: Spirochaetota bacterium (assembly GCA_041655115.1). Classification (GTDB taxonomy): domain Bacteria; phylum Spirochaetota; class UBA4802; order UBA4802; family UBA5550; genus JBBAGC01. Next base: position 420 of record JBBAGC010000145.1, read on the forward strand.
TGCAAGGGATTGTTTATGTTCTGATATATCGCTATCAATATTAAAAACCTTTGAAAGCGATGGTGTAGTAGGAGCCCCTATGGAATAAGTACCATGATAAACATAAAATCCCCTATCTTCTAAAAGCCCCATCTGCTCGCTGTTATCAAAGCCATAATGCTTTATTGTTTCAAAATCAGCATAAGCTTCAAATACAATCAGCAAAACATCATTATGCCTTTTAATCTTTTTGTCTTCAAGTGCTGATGTAACAGAAAATTTTTTAATACTGTCAGAATTGCTATTTTCCAGATTTCCTCTATTTCCATTATCCGAGGTATCTTGAATTAAAAGACCAGACATGGTATTTACAGAAAAAAGTACCAGAACAGCCATGATAAATAATTTCTCAGGGATAAATTTTCTTGCAGAAAGAACCAGAATAATAACTATTAAAATAGCCATTTGTATAGCTGCCTGTCCCTTTTGGGTCCAGGCATTGGCTTCAGAAAGCGAGGCCATGGCTGTGATTAAGGTAATAAAACTTATTGATGCTGTAATCAGCACCTGTTTTAAAGCAAATTTCGATAACAAAACCGGTATTACTATTCCAAAGACTATTGCAATCAATGCAAAAAAACCAAAAACAAGAAATGAACTTAAAACAGTGAGAGATCCCTGATTTGAAAGTATATACTGCATAACAGGAGTCAGAGGAATTAATATAAAAACAAAATCTTTAAGCTGAAAAGGCTCAAAACTTTTTCTATATGAAAAAACCATTTTTTTTACAAAGAAGAGGTAACACAAAAAAACAGAAACAAACACCACAAGAACATACTTTAGAACTTTTGATAAGTACAGAGTAAATTCTGCATTTATCCCTCTGCGAAGGCTATGCCCAATAATCAATGAATAGACTAAAAGAATAGAGATAAAAAAAATTGATCCTATAAAAAAAGCAGTTAGGTCCTTTCCTTTATATTTTTTTAAATTTATAATGCTCATAATCTCTACCTTAACTATTTTTCACTATTTAATACTGACTGAATAAAATCTGCAGCACGCTTGCCTGCCTCTCCTGGAAACTGGGTAAGCGCTTCCCTTGCTTCTTCTATAACATCCGGCAGGGCATTTTTTGCTGAAAGGTTATCTTTGATAATTGATACTAAATCAGGTATATCTGATTCCTCCAAGGTCTTCCCTATTTTATCAAGAAATTTAATGTCAGGAGAGTCATCTTTTAAATCCATAGCCTCCCTGCCCCGCTTTTCAAACTGCGCTTTAAAGGTAAGAACCGGTCGCTCAAAAAGAAAAAGATAATCATATATTATTCCTGAAAAATCACTGATCATCAAATCTGCATGGAACATGGCCAATAACCCGTCCTTCTCCATATCCCATTTTAAATTTTCACTGTCCGGATGAACATTAATCAGATCATTCATAATCTTTGCTTCTGAAATAAATGACTGAGGATGGGGCCTTACTATAATATTAAAATCCCTGCTTTCAGATAAAGTTTTAAGCAGAGGCTTCCCATATTTACTCAAAAGGCCATGCTCGCCCCAGGTTGGAGAGATGAGAATTGTGGGCTTCTTTTCCTTAAACATAGTGTAGTTATAATTACTGTTTTTAAGCTTTGAACGAAGCACATCAAGGTAAGTACATCCAATAATCTCAATCTGTTTTGCAGCGCTCTTTCTTTTTTCTTCCAGTTCCAGGAGAATATTCTTATCAGCAGATCCCCCCACCATTACACTGTCAAAATAATCAAGGGAGTTAGCCTTGTAGGTTGCACAGGTTCCGGCAGCGTGTGTTATATGACTGTAGTGCTTTACCCCTTTGCTCCTCTTTATTTGAAGCACGCCCAAACCAGGGGTTGTCATAAGAACCATATTTGCCTTTAAAGAATTTAAAACATAAAAGGCATTGTGCCCTTCACCTATATATTTCTTTTCAATATTATTAAACTCATGTGTCAGGCCAGGATCATCCTCTTTGCTTGTAAAAAACATCACAGGCACACCCCGGGCATCAAGCTCCTCTAATATAGGTAAAAAGACATTCCAGTACTGCCCCCCTTCTGAATACACCACAAGATTGTACTCTCTTTTTAAATCAGGGAGATTGCTTTTTTTCCCCAGGATTTTGATTTTATCATAAATAAAGCTTTTTGACATAAATATTAAAATTGTTACAATTGCAACAAGAGTTGAAATCAGCATACTCCCTGAACCAGGATCAAGATATGCATAAGCCCCGCAAGGAAGGAATAAAAAATATAGTAAAAAAACACCAAGAATATTAAACATGCCAAACCCCATCTATTAAATTTTAGATTTAAACTGCAGACCTTTTTCGAAGCTGTGCTGCAAATACCATACTTTTAAAAAGACTAAAAATATTATTGCAAGTCCAGTACAAAAGCAAACCAGACGGTGAATTATATAACAATACAAGAAAAACCAAGGCTATAACATATATATTAATTGTTTCCGCTTTTGTAAGAAGCTTACCATAAACAAAGCTTGAAACTATATTTACACCTGTCATTACAAAGGGAAGTAAATTTATAGTATAAGCAAAAAACGGAATCAGCATATCAGGAGCCCCAAGATCGCTGATAAACAGAAATGAAACGCCCTCCACTGCCTTGTAGTGTGAAAGGAAATTATAGGTTGCAACAAAAAAAGGGAGCTGAATAAAAAGCCCTAATAAAGACCTTAATGCATAAAGAGGATGATAGTTATGCATTTTTTGCAGATTACTTATATAAAGATGAAGCTCATACCCTTTAAAAACACTCTTGTATTCCTCGATTTTTGGATGCATTAAAGCCTGTACATCGCGTTCCTTCTGCTGCAGCCTTTCTGCATACCAGAATATGGGGATCATTATTACATTTATCACCAGACTGGTCAATATTAGGGAAATCCCGTATGATCCAATCAGGGAATAAAAATGCTCAAGCACAAACTTCATTAAAAGTTCAATAGGATAGAAAAAAATCATATAAAAGATATTCAAAACCATACCTCACGCATAAAACCTATGGGCAATCTCAAGGAATCCATTTTGACTGGAGCAACACAGGCTATTTATCAATAAAACAACAATTTTCAAGATATTAATAAAGAAGCCCTTAAACTGTAAAGTAAAAAGTACTTTTTTTCATCCTATATCTTTCAATTCGTATTAAATAATGAAAGATATAATTTTAAATTTTAAAAAAACTTTCTATTTAATACCAGATAAAATATCTTGACTTAGTTTATCAATGGCTATTTTTTTAATATATAATAAGCTAAAACAAACTTTTATATTATCCAGTATGAAAATACAGGAAACAGGAGCCAAGATGAAAACCATATACCTGGGTTTAACAGGTGATATTATCCATCCGGGAATAATTAATATTATCAATGAAGCATCAAAGCATGGGAAGGTGCTGGTTGGACTTTTAACAGATTCTGCCATTGCTGCACACAAACGCTTGCCCTTTCTTTCTTATGAACAGCGCAAAAATGTTGTAGAGAATATCAGGGGTGTGGAAAAAGTCGTACCACAGGAAGAATGGAGCTATGTTTCCAACCTGTTAAAGTACAAGCCGGATGCTATTATTCACGGAGATGACTGGAAAAGCGGGCCATTAAGCAAGGTGCGCGATGAAGTTTTTGAAGTGATGGCTCAAATCAATGGCGAGGTTATTGAAATTCCCTATACTCCGGGAATTACCTCATCAATGCTTGATGAAGCGAGAAAATCAATAGGCACCACACCTGATGTCCGGTTAAAAACCCTTCGCCGCCTAATCCAGGCCAAGCCGATTGTAAGGATTATGGAAGCTCATTCAGGGCTTTCAGGCCTTCTTGTTGAAAATGTCCAGATTGAAACAGAGGATGGAATACATCAATACGATGGGATGTGGTCATCAAGCCTCACTGATTCAACCAGCAAGGGCAAGCCCGATATTGAGGCAGTTGACCTTACTACAAGAATGCAGGGCCTTACAAACATTCTTGAATGTACAACAAAGCCCATTATATATGATGGTGACACAGGGGGGATTTCCGAGCACTTTGTTTTTACAGTCCGAACCCTGGAGCGGAACGGGGTATCTGCTGTTATTATTGAAGACAAGGTTGGGCTCAAAAAAAATTCGCTCTTTGGAACAGATGTTGAACAAAATCTTGCTACTATTCCTGAATTTTGCGAAAAAATAAGTACAGGTAAAAAAGCTCAGGTAACAACTGATTTCATGATTATTGCAAGGCTCGAAAGCCTCATAGCAGGAAAATCCATTGAAGACGCACTTGAACGCGCATCTGCCTATGTTAGCGCTGGCGCAGATGGGGTAATGATTCACAGCAAGGAAAAAACAGGGGAGGACATCAGGGAGTTTTGCCTAAGATTCAAAAAAGAGTTCGCTTCAATTCCAGTTGTTCTTGTGCCTACCACATACAACCAGTTTACAGAAACAGAGCTTCACTCATGGGGTGCCAATATTATTATATACGCCAATCACATGCTGCGCTCATCATACCCGGCAATGCTTAAAACAGCCAGGATGATCCTTGAAAATGGAAGGTCAAAGGAAGCTGATTCAATGTGTATGCCAATTAAAGAAATTCTTGAGCTGATACCAGGAACAAAATAGGAGAAATAGAAATGATCAATACACAAGACTTTGGTGAAGCATTAAAAAATTTAAAATACGATTTTTACAGTGGAGTTCCCTGCTCCTTTTTAAAAGACCTTATTAATTATGCTATAAATAACTGTGAATATGTTATGGCTGCAAACGAAGGAGATGCTGTTGCAACCTGTGCCGGAGCCCAGATTGCCGGAAGGAAAACAGTTGTACTTATGCAAAATTCCGGACTTGGCAATGCAGTGTCCCCTCTCACATCCCTTAACCAGATTTTCAAAATACCGGTTCTTGGCTTTGTTTCTCTACGCGGCGAGCCAGGCGTCTCAGATGAACCTCAGCATGACTTAATGGGAATAATAACCAGCAACATGCTTGATACAATGAAAATAAAAAATGAGGTTCTTTCTGATGACCCTGCTGAAGCTCTAAAACAGCTAAATAAGGCTGATGAAATAATAAATTCAGGGGAATCATTTTTTTTCATAGTACGAAAAGGAACTTTCTCCAATGTACTGCTTAACAGCGACAAAAAAATTCCGGAGCGCAAAGATCTGCAAAAAAGAGGAACAATGATTGAGGCTGTATGCTCAGCATCTCAACCGGACTCTCTTTTTATTGCAACAACAGGATTTACAGGAAGGGAGCTTTACGAACGATGCGACAGTGAAAACAACTTTTACATGGTTGGCTCACTTGGATGCGCCTCTTCATTTGCTCTTGGAATAGCCCTTTCCAGGCCTGATAAAAAAATTATTGTCCTTGATGGAGATGGCTCAA
>JBBAGC010000146.1:0-5829 GCA_041655115.1 Spirochaetota bacterium
AGCAGCAGGGGGTAAAATAACAGGGTATTTCCCCGAATGAAGTTTTTCAACTGTTAATGAACGCTCAATTCTATTTATAAGCAAACTGCTCAAATGCTCATAGCTTGCAGGCTTTAGCTCTGACAGACTTTCCCATGTGTCAACCTTAACTCCGTCCTTCATAACATAGGAACATGAAACTGAAACTGAATAAAAAGAATCGTTATATTCCAAATCAACTCCTTCAGAGTTCATGAGCCTGAATGATCCTTTAGATGAACTTACAGACATATCCACATTTATAGAAGGAAAGGCAGATTCAATTTCGCCTATAAAACTCTCTGCTTTTTTAATTTCAAGTGCTGGATCAAACTGATTAATCCCCTCATCATAGGGATCAAAATTTTTAACAGTACCAGAGGGGATTTTAAAATTATCAATTTCCCCATAAGGAGCAGATGCTGTTGCACGCTTTACTGTATCAGCAATACCAGAGGGGTCGTTGGTATATGAAAATCCGGTCTTACCGCCGATATTTACTCTTACACCAAAGCCGGTATTTTCAGATTCATTAACAGAATAAATTCTGTTATTCTTAAAGGTAAGAGGCATACTTTTTCCTTTTATAAACACTGCATCAAACCAGGATGTATTTTTTGGAACAGCAGCAGCAATTTCATTTTTCATTATCTACCCCCTATTAAAACATCGTCAACCAGCATGTGAGGTCCTCCAAATGACACAGGCAGAGGAGACTGTCCTCCCTTGCCACAACCTCCTAATCCGCCGAACATCTGCCTGTCATTGCCTATCATCCTGATATTTTTAAGGGTATTAAAAACATTCCCTGAAAGAATTACATCCTTAAACATTTTTCCCGGTTTTCCATTTTTAATCATATGCCCATAGCCTGCTGTGAATGTAAACATTTCAAGATTCGTTTGCCCGCCTATTACATCAACTGCGTAAATCCCCTCATCAACAGAATCGAATATCTCATCCCTTGTGCTGGAACCATTATCTATGTATGTATTTGTCATTCTAACTATAGGCTGCCTCATTACACCAATTGCCCTTGCATTGCCAGTAAGCTCTTCATCCATTTTACATGCAGTTTCTCTGGAATGGAGCCTTCCTGAAAGCACCCCCTTTGTTATAAGAGCTGTAGAAGATGGAAGCACTCCTTCGTCATCAAAGGGGATATAGCCTGAAAGTTCAGGCCTGTCTCCATCATCATAGACATTAAGAATTTCAGGACCAAAGTCTCTTCCCAGTTCCATTATCTCTCTCATTCCGGGATTTTCATGTATAAAGTCAGCTTCTGAAAGATGGCCAAATGCCTCGTGTATAAAAACTCCACTAAGCTTTGGATCAAGGATAACGCTGTATTTTCCTCCTGGAAGGGGTTCAGCATCAAGCAGATCAACTGATGTTTTCACAACCCTTTCAGCAAGCTCCGCCCTGTCCACAACAAGCTCAAATCCGCCAAAACCGGAAACCGATTCATGAAAGGGCTGAACAACATTCCCAAGCTTTGCAACTGACATAAGCGATATGCCACAATAATTTTTATCAAAAAGCAGATCAGATCCCTCGCTATTTAAATATGCATAGCTGGTATTAACATCTCTGTAGACAGCACGGGTAGTTTGAATTTTATCAGATGACATGAGCATACGATTGTAGCTGTTTATAAGTTCAAATTTTTCATCAAGGGAAACCTGATTAAAATCCCTTTTTGCAGGGGTTTTAAAAGATGCCCTAACCCCTTCTGTTTTTGTTATGGCTGATTTTTCAGGAGCATTAACCATCAATGCTGATTTGAATGCAGAATCAAAATATTTTTCAAGAGAATCCAGATTGTTGAATGTTGCAAATCCCCAGGAACCGTTTTTAAGAACCCGCACAGATCCTCCTACAGACTCACCGGATGTTACAGAGTCAACACTCTCCTTTGACAAAGATATTCCAGTGCTTTCTGAAACAGAAAGCCTTATATCAACATATTCGCAGGAAAGAGAAGAAATTATTTTTCTCCCCTTTTCCAAAGCCTGAAAAAATTTATCAGCCATAAATTCCTCTTCTACTATCCTTTTTAAATAAATTCTTAAACTTAATATATTACACCTGAACAACCAGCTCAATCAAAATACAGACAAAAGCTGAATATTCCCTGCAAATAATTTCAATAACCAGTTTATATCCTGTCAGTATTTTTAAAAGTATAAAAATCTGCAAACAAAAAACCGCCTCAAAAGCAGGCGGTTTTTTTTATAAAAATAAAAGTTTAAAATTCTATTCAAGCCATTTATCAACTTTTTCCTTATTATCCCTTACCCATTGTAAAGCTGTTTTGTTATAATCTGCCCTTTTATCCTGATTTGCAACCATCACAGCAGCTATATCAGCACTTTCCCAGTGAAAATTATTGAGAAAATTATAAACCTCAGGCATATCTTCCTTAAGTCCCTTTCTTGCAACAGTGACAATTTTTTCCGCAGGCCCAAATTCTTTTTTTGGATCTTTAAGAAGTTTAAGCTCCCATCTTCCGAATTTCCAGTGAGGAGCCCACCCTGTAACAACTATCCATTCTTTTTTATCAATGGCTTCTTTAAGTGCAGCTGCCATTGTTGCACCACTTCCTTCCAGAAGGCTGGCATCCATCTTGTGGTTTTTAATAAATTTTTCAGTGATTTTCATAATACCAGCACCAGGATCTATTCCTACGATCTGATTATTAAACTTATCCATATTTTCCACAAGTTCAGCCAGAGTATCTATTTCAACATAAGATGGCACAACAAGACCTATCTGGGCACCTTCAAAATTTGAACCAAGGTTTACCACATCGTTTTTAACCTTTTCAATATAATCAGCGTGAGTTCCAGGCAGCCATGCGGTTGTCATTGCATCTGCTTCACCAGAAGCTACTGATTGCCACATTGCAGCAGCAGCAACAGGGATAACCTCAACATCATAACCAAGCCTGTCTTCTATTACAGCCTTGACAACATGAGTACTTGCCACAGCACAATCCCACTCAACATATACAAGCTTTACCTTGCCTTTACTCTCTTTCTTTGCGCATCCTGCAGAAAGAGCTGCTATAAAAAAAATCGAAATTAAAACCAGTACAATCTTTTTCAACATATTATCCTCCATAAATTTTTAAACCCTTAAGGTTTTTATAAAAATAAAATTCCCGATTTTTACAGTACAACTACCTATATTTTCAGGAATCCAGTAAGCCTATTCATTTTTCTTCTTTATATTCTGTGTTATGCGGTCAAGAACAATGGCCATTATAACCACAGCTATTCCTGCTTCAAAACCCATACCAGGCTGGAGCCTCTGAATAGCCCTCCACACCTCGCCACCAAGTCCTCCTGCACCTATCATTGATGCAATAACCACCATTGATAATGCCAGCATAATTGTCTGATTAATTCCAGCCATGATTGTAGGCATTGCCAGAGGAAGCTGTATCTGCAAAAGCTTCTGCTTTTTTGTTGCACCAAAGGAATCTGCTGCCTCTATATATTCTGCCGGAATCTGCTGAATTCCCAGGCATGTGAATCTTATGGCAGGAGGCATTGAAAAAATAACTGTTGTAAAAACAGCTGATACAACTCCAAGCCCAAAAAACGGAATGGCTGGAATAAGATAAACAAAGGCAGGCATGGTTTGCATAAAATCAAGGACAGGCATTGTAACTTTCTTTACACCAGGTTTAAGAGCTGCAAGAATACCAAAAGGTATTCCTATTAAAACAGAAATAAAAGTAGCAATTAAAACAAGCGTTAAAGTAATAATTGAAGCTGACCACAAACCCAGGTTCCATATAAAGAACAGACCTAAAGCAGTAAAAATAGCAATGCTCCTTGTACTGAAATACCAGACAAGTATCACAAAAATAATTATCAGTATCAATGGGGGAATAAACATAAGAAAGTCATTAACAGAATCTATTCCTGTTTTCATATATTTCGATATTGCCTTTGTAATAAAAGCAAAATTCGTTGTAGCATAATCAATAAATTTATCTACAGCTATGTCTAAAGGAATTTTTGGTATAATCATTGTGAAACCCCTTTTTCTGCAAGTCCGGCAATTAAAGAACCACGCACAACCATTCCAACAAGTTTATTATTTTCATCAACCACTGCAAGGGGGTACTTTGACCCTGCAATAACAGGCATAATTTCCTGAAGAGGGGCTTCCGGAGAAACCCTGAATTCATTTATCTCTTCAATAATGTTAAAGAGATCACGCTCGCCCCTTTCTATAGCCTGCTTTGCACTTTCAGCAGAAACAATCCCCTTAAAAACTTTGGATTTATCAACAACAAAGATGCTGGAAATCCCCTCTTCCCTCATTGTATGAAGTGCTGTTTTGGGGCCGGCTTTATCAAATGTTATAGAACTGCTCTTTACCATAACATCCCTTGCTGAAAGCACCCTTGTAAGATCCACATTCTCCACAAATTTTTCCACATATTCAGTTGCCGGATTAGTAAGAATTTCATCAGGCGTGCCTATCTGAACAATTTCGCCATCTTTCATTAAAACAACTCTATCACCAAGTTTAAGCGCCTCATTCAGGTCATGTGTAATAAAAATAATTGTCTTCTTAACCTTGTCTTCAAGGCTCAACAGTTCATCCTGCATCTCTGTTCTAATCAAAGGATCAAGTGCGCTAAAGGCCTCATCCATGAGAAGAATATCCGGATTAACAGCAAGAGCTCTTGCCAGACCAACCCTCTGCTGCATTCCTCCACTCATCTGTGAAGGGTAATGACTTTCCCATCCTTTTAAACCTACCATATCCAGGGCATCCATTCCCTTTACAATACATTCAGCTTTATCTATTTTTTGTATTTCAAGCCCAAAGTAGGTGTTTTCAAGAACTGTTTTATTGGGAAACAGGGCAAACTGCTGAAAAACCATTCCAAACTTCTTTTGCCTGAACTTACGAAGCTCCTCACCTGACAGGGCTGTTACATCAACATCATCAATATAAATTTTTCCTGATGTAGGTTCTACCAGCCGGTTTATACACCGCAAAAGGGTGGATTTTCCACTTCCTGAAAGCCCCATTATAACAAGAGTTTCCCCGTCATAAACATCAAAGGAGGCCTTTACAACAGCTACAGCTGCCCCGGTCTTATCAAGGATGGAGGTTTTATCCGCCCCATCCTTAAGCATTCTCATGGCAGCTTTGGTACCTGGACCAAAAACTTTATAAATACTATCCACTTTCATTTTAATCATAAATAAGCCTTGAAATTTTATTTTTTTAAACTACCTTTATCAACTTAAAGCTCCACAATATGCAGATATATGCAGATACAAAAAGTATTAAGAAATAAATAAAAATTATTATTAGAACAAAACAATTAAAGCCAATAAAAGTTTTATCTAATAATCTTCAAATTTCTATATGTTTAAGAATATAGGCTGGAACAGGCAAGTCAATAGGCCAAAAGTATTAGTTTAAGAAGAAAAAAGACTAATATATATTAAACATAAAACAAAATTTAATATAAAAAAAAGAAATTAATTTTATTTTTACTTCTATATTTCTATCATATTATTTTTTACAGCGTATATTACAAGCTCGGAACTTTTATGTACACCTAATTTCTTCATTAAATTTGCTCTGTGAACTTTTGCTGTACGAGGAGAAATTCTTAAACATTCAGCAATTTCAGGTCCGCTTTTACCCTCTGCAATAAGTTTAAGAACTTCCCTTTCTCTCCCTGTTAAAAGTTCAAACTGGGAGCTCTCCTCCTTGGCTGATGTGGATTTTTCCATTGAAATATAATCTGACACTATTTGTGTAGTCACACCT
>JBBAGC010000147.1:0-5801 GCA_041655115.1 Spirochaetota bacterium
AGGCCATACCTGTTAAAATAGGTAAAAAGGTCAGTTTATGGAAGATCGATGTAAGAAGTACAGAGGATGTTTTAATTGCCACAGCAGATGGTATAGCATATCATAAATAAAAAAACCGCCTTTAAAAGGCGGTTTTTTTATTTATTTGCAGGAATTTTTATTCTTCGCTTATTAGTCTGTTGTTTTCGAATATTCCCTTTACCCTGGAGCTGTCAGGCCAGATAATAGATCCTGTGCCATTCATTTTGCCGTCTTTCCATAGGCCATCATAGGAAACACCTTCTTTCCAGGTATAAATGCCAGTGCCGTTTTCAAGACCATCTGCCCAATTACCAACATAAACATCGCCGTTTTTCCAGGTATATTGACCTTTGCCATGCTTTTTGTTGTTTTTGAAATCACCGGTATAAACATCACCATTGCTGTATGTGTAGGTTCCTTTTCCGTCGCGTATATTCTGATTGAATTCACCGTCATATTGTGAACCGGAAGGCCATAACATTAATCCTTTTCCATCAACAGTGCTTTTGCTGAATTCTCCGGTATATTCGAGTCCCTGTGGAAATTTAATTTTGCCAGGACCTTCAAGGCAGTCACCTTCAAGGCATTCTGCACCTGGTCCATAAGCATTTACCACAGGGGTATTTGTGCTTGTACTTGAACAGGAAGTAATAAAAAGAGTAATTATTCCCAGTAATAATAGTTTTTTCATATTTTAACTATCCTCCGGTTAAAATGATTAGATTATTCCATATATTGAAAATTAAAACAGGGATTATAAGCTAATCCCTGTTCAGTGCTTAGCCTATTCTGCAATAAGCTCTATATTTGTCTGTGCAGGTATTAAGTCAACAAACACATCAAGTACTGCAGTTTTGCTTACATTCCCAACACCATCTCTTGCTATTGCTTCAATTTTGTGCCATCCATTTGTATTAAACTGGATAGGACCTGTGTAAAGAATAAATTCGGATCTGCTGTCAATCCTGTAATAGATTGCTTTAACACCTGACTCATCATCTGTTGCAGTGATTGTATATTTATAATCTTTGGATGCAATTTTTGTTGAATCCTTCATGTAAAATTCTCTATCAGGGGTTATTTCAACCAGAGGTGCGGTTTTATCTACAATTATTTCAATGTCATCAAAGCTTTCTGCAAGAACATTGCCGTCTTCATCAACTATTTTTGTTATATGCTTTTTAGTAAGGTTTCCAACTCTGTCCTCAGCAGCAATGTTTATGTTCACAGGCTTTTCAGAGTTTATTGAAAATGGTTTAAGATATTCCATGTATTCGCCATCTTCAATAGCATAGCCTACGCTTCCTACTCCAGAGATGTTATCCTTTGCAGAGATTGCATAGTCATACTTGAACTTGTCAGAGGCATATACCTTTCCATCTGTTTTGGCAAAAGGAGCTGCTATTGTTACAATAACCTCAGGGGCTGTTTTGTCAACTATGACATTAAGGCTTCTTAGTTCTTCCCTGTTACCCATTTTGTCTATACTGTAGTAGTAAATTACCTGGGAACCTTCATCTTTAAGTGAAAAGGGGCCTGTGTACTCCTGTTCGTTTTCATCATTGATTCTATAGAAGATTTTGTCCTGCATAATGTTGTCTATGTCAGAAAGCCTGAATTGAATTTTGTCATTTACATAGGTATTGTAACCATCAGTAAAAGTTTTAGGTGTGCCTTTAAGGGCAAGAACATCTTCTTTTTCAAAGATCTTTTCTTTTTGTTCAACTGCTGTATCTTCTGAAATGTCCTGCTCGGTTATGCCAGTAGCTTCTGCATTGTCCTCAACTTCCTGGGCAAAAACAAAGCCTGAAAGGGTTAAAAAAAATGCGAGTATTAATGCTGAAATAAATGAGAATTTGTTCATCTGTTGTAACCTCCGGTTAGTTATTAGCTGTCTGTTTTTATTTTTTCATAAAGAAATACTTACAGACTGTAGCATGTGTTAGTTTGCTTTTTTTTTCAATCGAAATATTTTAAACAGCATGTTTTTTTATAAAAAATATTTCCTCTTTATAGAGTAAACACAATAATGAAATCCTAGTCCAGTACTTTATAAGTAAAATTGTAAAAAAATCAAGATTAATATTATTTTCCTAAGTTCAGGAATGAACCAATTTTATGATTAACGCTTTCTGGAAGATTTAACGACTTTTTTAGCCCCGGATCCGGAGGATCTGGATACTTTTTTAGCAGAAGGATTTGCTCTTTGAATAAGAGGTTTTCCCTGATTGGATTTTTCCATAAAAGATTTTAATATAATTTCTGCTTCTTCAAAGGGAACAGTTAAAAATGAAAAGCTGTCCATTACCCTTACTTCACTGATTTTTCCTGCACTTACTTTTGATTGATTATTTATAAGCTTAACAAGCTTTGCAGGAGTAAGACCGTCTTTCACACCAAGTGATACAAAAAGGCGGGCTGTGCCCCTGGGTTTAACCTTGATTTCGCTTATATCTTTATATTTTTTTTCATCCAGTTCACTTTCCATGGAATACTTTAAAATTGCAGCAATGGTTTCAACCGGATCTTTATCCTTGAGGAGAGTTTCTGCTGTTGTCAGGAAGTTTTTGTGATCTCCACTTTTTATTATTTCATTGAGATCGGAATTTATTCTGGATTTCTTTATTTCAACAATTTCCGATGCTTTGGGGATTCTTTCTTTTCTAATCTTTGTTTTTGTTATGCTGCTTATATAAATAAGCTTTTTGTATTCTGAAGGGCTTATAAAGGTAATGGCTATTCCTTTCTTACCTGCTCTTCCTGTTCTTCCAATGCGGTGAATATAGGATTCCGGATCCTGGGGCATGGAATAGTTTATAACATGGGAAAGGTTCATTACATCAATTCCTCTTGCAGCAACATCTGTTGCAACAAGGATGTTAATTCTTTTTTTCCTGAATTTATCAAGGATTCTTTCTCTTTGTTGCTGGGAAAGATCCCCATGTATGCCATCAGCATCATAACCACGGTCTATAAGCTTGCTCGATATTTGATCTACTTCAACCTTTGTTCTGCAAAAGACCAGAGAATAGAAGTTTTCATTTATGTCGATTATTCTGCAAAGTGACTCAAGCTTGTCTTCTGGAGCAATCTCAAAATAAATCTGATCAGTGAGATCAGCAGTGAGGGGATTTTTTATCACAGAAAGGACTTTATAATCCTTCATATAGTTTTTGGCAATAGCCATTATTCTTTGCGGCATTGTTGCTGAAAACAGCAGGGTTCTGCGCTTTGGGTTTGTTGCTTCAAGAATGAGCTCAATATCATCAACAAAACCCATGTTCAGCATTTCATCTGCTTCGTCAAGAACGAGATATGAAATCTGATCAAGGTTTATGCTCTTCCTTTGAATATGGTCTATAATCCTTCCAGGTGTTCCAACAATTATATCCGCATTTTTGTTCAGTCTTCTCAGCTGATCTGACATTGACTGGCCGCCATAAATGGGAAGAATATTAAATTTCTTTTTTCCTTTGAAAGAATTTATTTCTTCAGAGACCTGTATTGCAAGCTCACGTGTAGGCACAAGTACAAGAGCCTGAATTACTTTTGAGTTTTTTTCCAGCTGTTCTATAATAGGCAGTCCAAAAGCTGCGGTTTTACCTGTGCCTGTGTGAGCCTGTCCTATTACGTCAATTTTTTCATTCATCAAAACAGGGATTGTTTTAATCTGTATTTCTGTAGGTTCTTCAAAGCCTTTTATTTTCAGATTTTTTACTGTTTCATCTGATAGGCCAAGTGATTGAAAATTTTGTAGCATTTTGATTTTTCCTTTTTTAGTAACAATTCCTGAACTATAATTAAAGCGATAAATAAAAAAACAGTTTTAACCTTTGCCGTTGAAAAATCGGGGTTTACGGAGTTTTTAAATACTAATAGAGTCAAGGAACAAGTACTGTTTCCTTTTATTGATAATGTCATAGAAATGCAGGAGCACTAAAACCGCAATGTTTTTATTTTATTTTTAATAAAAAATTTAATTTTGACCTGCCCCGACTTTGCCCAGATCCCATTTTTTTTGTGCTTTTTTACTTGATTTATATAGTTTTAACATTTTGAAAGTATACATATGAACAAAAAATACATTTCATAATTCCCCTTCCTCATTGTGGGCGAAGGGTTAGGGGATGGGGTCTTGAAAGAAAAATTGTTAAGAAAAATTATTAAAAATAGAGGGAAACTATGGATCATATAAATCTTGGGCAAAGCAAACTTGCTGTATCGAAAATAATTCTTGGTACCTGGGCTATTGGCGGAACCATGTGGAGCGACTATGATGAAAAAAATTCCATCAAGGCTATTGAAGCTGCAGTTGACAATGGTGTAAATACCATTGACACAGCTCCGGCTTATGGAACAGGACACGCAGAGGTGCTTATTGGATCCGTAATAGCTGGTAAAAGGGATAAGGTAATTATTGCATCAAAGTGCGGCCTTGATCTGGAAAATGGAATGAAGAAAAACCTTAATCCTCAGTTTATAAAATATGATTTGGAACAATCTCTTAAAAGGCTCAAAACTGACTATATTGATCTGTATCAAATACACTGGCCTGATGATTCAGTTAATATAGAGGATACCATGGAAGCCTTGATGAAGCTCAAAGAAGAAGGCAAGGTGCGGTTCCTTGGGCTTTGTAATTATTCAGGCACAGAATTAAAAGAAGCTGTAAAATACGGTGAAGTTATATCGTTACAGCCAAATTACTCTTTGCTTGAAAGGGGGATTGAAAAAGAGGATTTGCCATTTTGTATAGAAAAGGGAATAGGGGTGATTCCCTATGGTTCTCTGGGTGCTGGGATGCTTACAGGGAAATACAAGGAGCACCCTGAATTTAAAAAAAATGACGCAAGAAGTTTCTTCTATAGATTTTTTAAAAAGAAGTACTGGCCTGCTGTTAAAGCTGTTGTTGATACACTTGTAAGCATTGCAGAAAAGAGGGGCGTAAATCCGGGACATGTAGCTTTGGCATGGAACCTGGCTAAGCCTGGTATAGATGCTGTAATAGTTGGGGCAAGGAGTGCAGGGCAGATGATGGACAATATTGGCGGTGCGTCTCTTGTTCTTTCCTCTGAAGAAATATCTGAACTTGATGCAGTTTCAGCGAATATTTACGGCTGATTTAACTTGGGTGTTTTAAACTACTTTTTTGTTTCATGTTCAAGATACCAGTTTTTTAAAGGGGTAGTGGCTACAAAGATCCATGCATAGGATGCTTTTTTGTCATCAACAGATTTGGCTGCACCCTTTTTAAAAAGGGTTTCAATGGACAGATGAGCTTTGCCAAAAACCGCATATACCAGAGCTGTGCAGCCCTTGTTGTCATATGCATTTATGTTTGCACCATTTAATAAAAGAAGATCAATAATTTCCGGATCATTTTCATAGGCTGCAACCATAAGTGGTGTTAAACCCTCTGAATCCCTGGTGTTGGGGTCTATGCCTGATGCGAGCAGTTGAACCAGTTGTTCCCTGTTATGTTTATATGCAGCTTTGTGTATATTAATCTGCTTATCATCTCCTTTATATTGGGCTTCTATATAAAGGCGGGATTTCCATTCTATAAAAAGGTTTTCAGCTTCTGTTTTTTTATGGCCTTTACGGCTGTTGTGAATTTTTTCCATTGATGAAATCATTTTAAAAAGTTCAGGAGAGGACAGGTCATCTTTAATTTTGCTGTAAACAGATTCCCTGAAAGCCTTGTTACCTTTTAATTCAACTATTAATTTTTTAAATTCATTTTTACTCATTCCTGAATAATCTGCTGCATCAGGAAGGCC
>JBBAGC010000148.1:0-5782 GCA_041655115.1 Spirochaetota bacterium
TTTCAGAAAGGTTAAACTCGTTGTCTTTGTTAAAAAAAATATTTTCATCCCCTTCAAAGAGAGACTGGTGAATGTGAAGCCCTGAGCCGTTTTGGTTCTTAAGAGGCTTTGGCATAAATGAAGCGTATATATTATTAATCTGCCCTATTTCTTTTACAATCAGCTTGAATGTCATTATATTGTCAGCAGTTGTCAAGGCGTCTTCGTGTCGCAGATCAATTTCATGCTGGCTGTGCGAGCCTTCATGATGGGAGGATATTACATCAATCCCCATTTTTTCAAGCGTAAGAACAGCCTGTCTTCTGTAGTCAGATGCAACATCAAGAGGGGTAAGATCAAAGTAGCCCCCTCTGTCTAATGTTTCAGGTTTTTCTGAGTTTTTGAAAAAGAAAAATTCAATTTCAGGACCTGTATAAAAGGTAAGCCCTTTTGCAGATATTTTTTCAAGATTTTTTTTAAGAATATACCTGGAGTCACCTTCATAGGGCTTCATATCAGTGGTGTAAATATTGCAAAACATTCGTGCTACAGCATCTTCGCTTGGTCTCCATGGAAGAACCTGAAATGTTGAAAGATCGGGCATTGCAAGCATCTCTTCTTCGTTTGACCGGATATTTCCGTCCAGGGTTGCTCCGTCAAAGCGAACCCCTTCCACAAGTGCATCTTCAAGCTCTTCAATGGTAATTGCAAAGCTTTTAAGAAATCCAAGAATGTCTGTGAACCACAGGCGTATAAATTTTATTTTATTGTCATGTGCATATTTTAATATATATTCTTTATCATTATTCATGCTGTCCTCGTAAAGTGTTAGTTTTTTACAGGCTAATATAAGCCAAAAAGAAGAAAAGGGCAAGTATTATCAAAAAAAGCATGGTCATAACAAAAGTGCTTTTTTCGGAAGATGAAGTTTTTTCATCTATGGAAGACTGGCTGTTTATATTTTTTTGATTTCCACCAGTAAGGAGAAAGTCTGTTGCAGGATCAAAAACCCTTAATTTGACCTGTTTTTCATCTTCAATAAACTGGCCATACACGCCGGGTATTATTTCTACAAGTATTTCTATGGGGTTGTTTTTCCCAGCTGTTGATTTAATATCAACAACTGATGCAGGTATGGGACGTATGCCTTTTTCTTCTTTTAAATTATAAAGATCAATATAGTAGTTTTCCTTTGTAGTTGAAGGAACAATTCTTACCATTATACGATCTCCAATTTTTAGCTCGTATATTGGCTTACCCTTTACAGGTGCTACAATAGGTTTTACTTTAAGGATAATGTGCTGTTTTCCTGTTTCAATCTGCTTCTCTTCATCAGCTTCCTGAGGTTTGGAGCGATCTTCCTTGACTTTGCGAAAATCATTGCTAGAGACCTCTTGAATAATCGTTTCCATTATAAGGTTTTTATCGTGGATAATGCGGTTTATCACATCATAAAGAATAACATCTATCTGGTCATAGTTGTAATTATAGGTGTGGTCAAAAAGAAGCTGCCTGGCATTGCTGTCCTGTGTCAGATTATTGAGGCCTTCCATAAGAGAAAGGGTCATGCTGTTATTAAAAGAGCCTTTCCATTTTTTATCAACAATATACTCTTCGTATTTTTCCCAGGAAATATGGGGTTCATATTCATACATGTCAGAGTATGATGAAACTATGATATGGTAGGTGTCAAACTGCTTGGTGTTATTAAAAATAATTAAAAAGAGTCCGTATAAATTCATTGATACAGATTTGAATCTTCCCTTTAAAATGAGAATATTATCTTCAGACCCCTGTGGAATTTCTGAACCCATATTTAATACCATAACTTTTATATTTTCATTTTATTGTTACCAGATAGATATATTTTACCCAATAGAACATTATGTCAATATAAAAATAAAGGTAAGCCATACCTCCTCAAATTATTCATGCTATATTACAGGTTTTTCTTTTTTTGAAAAAATTCATTTTTACAAAAAAATTTCAAACAGAATTAAGCGTAAAAACGTATATATGCACAAGAGCAGAGGCTTTTTCTGTAAAAGTTTTTTATAGGTAAAAATGAAAAAAATATTCTACATATTATTTTTTATAATTATTTTTAATGCAAACCATCTTACCCTTTATGGAGACATGCGCTTTAAAGATTTTAAAAGCGATAAAGGCAGATTTGAGCGAAACATTGAACGCGCTAAAGAGAGCCTTACAGAAGAGGAATGGCAAAGCATTATAGATACTGGTGGAGAGGTTTTGCGTGCAGATTGGGAAAGGTCATCTGAATCAGAGGCAGAGAGATATATAAGACAGGGCTTTTCAGAGGCTGATGTAGAGGAGGCAAGGAAAAAGGCTCGTGATGACTGGGAAAGAGACTATGCCAGGGAAGTTTCCTTTGAAAAGGGCAGGTGGTATGCTTTACGGGAAAGTATAATTTATAATGGCACGGATTTAAGTGTTCTTGAAGAAAGCCTGGCATCTGCAAAAGACAGCACCAGCCTGGAGGAGTGGGACAGTGCAGTGCAGTCAGCTCTTGATGCAGTGAAAAATAATTGGAAGGTAAAATATCTTCCAGAGGTAGATGTTTTAAGAGCTAAGGGTGCGCTTCTTACTGGTGCAGAGCTTGAGGGTTTTGAAGAGGAGATTGCCCGCATAGAAAAGGATCTTGCGAGATTTTTTGACCTTGAAAAGGACAGCATGCTTTATCTTTCCAGGAATAAATTTATAACAGATCTTTTTTATGACCAGGATTCTTTAAGGGTCAGATCAGAGGGGGAGAGCGCCTCTGTTATAACAGAGCAGGTGATCCAGGGGGTGATGGATGATCTAAAAAAAGATGAGGATGCAATTTTAAAGAGAAGTTTTGAAGCAGAGCAGATTGAGGGAATGGATTTTTCCTCTCCTGGAAATGACTGGCAGGAGGAGCTTCAAAGGCTTGTAGAAAGAGGAATGAAAAGGTGGGCTCATGCTCGTGAGGAACTTTATAGTGCAATGGTGTTATGGAAAGGGACTGCTGAGGAATCATACGAAAGCGCTGAGGCAAGGTGGCGTAAGGCAGCTCTGGATTTGGAAAAAGCCAGGGCTGACTGGGAGGAGAAGCTTTCAAAGGAGATATACGCAGGTATTGAAAACTGGAAAAGTCAGGAGCAGGAGTTAAATGAAAATATAGAAAGGGCACAAAGGGATTTTCAGACCTATGTTGAAACATTAAAAAATCAGTGGGATGACCAGAGTAATGGTCTTATGGCAATGGCAGTAAACGGCTCAAAGGTGTATGGAGAAGCAGTATCAAGTATAAAGTGGCTTGAGAATATGTGCAAAAGCTATGTAAACATTGGGGCATTTGGTAACCTGGGAGAGGTTAACCAGGGCAATGAAGATTTTTCTGCAATTATACCTGAGGATATATGGAATAAAATAAACAGGCTTTTGGATGGTCTTCCTGCAAAGCAGTCTTATTATGATAGTTATAAAACAGGGCGACATAGCTATAATTCATCAGACCCTGATTGGAGACTCGGTACCTCCTATTATAAAGGGAGTTATTATACCTATGAATATGCAGGTTCAGTTGAAAAGCAGGACTCAAATGGAAACTGGTATCTTGAGGAAAAATATATTGTAAAACTTTACGGTAGAAAAGTCACATACATGGCAATGCCGATTTATAGTTTCGGCTGGGGTAGGAATTCTTCGGACTCCCGTAATTATCAATGGGTGGAAAACATACATCTTCTTAATGAATACACTGTAATAAACAGCGTCAATTTCGAATCATCTGAAAATGAAAAGTCATCCTATTTTTATTATAAGACTGAGCTGGAAAGATGGAAGGATATAAGGAATAGCTTTGGTAAAATAGCCCTGGATGCTGAAATGACTATGGGTCAAAACATGACTGGTGATCCTGGCTTTCTTGTGAATGTAAATGGTGCTTACAGGCTTAATGATCAGGCAAATGAGAATGACCCCTATCTTATGACAGGCGCAGAATACGAGTATGAGCTTGCAAGGCGTGACAAGGAGTTCTGGGAGAAGCGCCTTGCCATAGCAAAGGCTGTTTATGACTATGCCTATCCTGCTGATGGCAAGCGCGAGAGCGGAGAGATTACAGAGGAGCGTAAAACTTCAGCAGAGGCTGCAATGAATGAGGCAAGGGTAAATTATACAAGGGCGCTTGAGGAATCATCAGCAATAGTTGAGGAGTTGAAGAATATACAAACAGGGGATGCTGGGAGCATAGAGGATCTTGCAAAGAGGTTTGAGGCTGCACGGGCAGCTCTTGTGGAAAAGGAAGATGATTATATTTCTGCAAAAAAAGCCCTTATCATTATTGAGAATGGAGAAAATCAGGATTACATAAAAAAAGAGATAGAGTCTATAGAAAGAAATATCGCTGAAACAGAGAAGCTTATAGCTGATAAAAGGCTTGAGCACATAAAAGCCTTAAAGGATTTAGAAGCAGCAGAAAGGGCTTGTGAGTTTTCAGAAAACTATAAGGATGCAGATGGTAAAAAAAGAAGTACTGAATCTGCACTGAATGAATTTATCAAGGAAAATCCCACAGGTATTGGGGCAGATCAGCTTGAAGTATACTTTAAATTGAAGCTGGAGCATGAACAGGCAGCAGCAATTATTGAAGCATTAGCAAATGAGAATTTTAATGCTGATAAGTTTATTAAATCTGACAATAAATTTAATCCTGAAATTTATTCAATCTATGCAGGCTATTCCCTTGAGGCATTAAAGAAAATAGAATCAGCGTTTGAAAGAATTGAATCTGACATAGAGGAGGACGCTGATTCTGTAAAGATTTATGAAAATGTTAAGGCCTGTCTTGAGAGTCTGTCAGAGGGGCTTAAGCTTGTCCATGGTGTTGATAACAGTGATTATATAATATTAAAAACAGCGCTAAAAATATTTGAGGAAAAATTCAAAGGTTTAACCCCAGAAGAGTGGGGTGCATATAAAAACAGGCTTGATGATGACTTGGCCGAAGCTGAGGCAATATACAGGTTTTATACAGAGGAGTATAATGAGCTTAATCTGACAGAGCTTATTGGAGAAGCTGATAACGGAAGCTATAATGCTGCAATGAAAATCAGGGAATACTATTATCCTGGAAGTGCTATAGCAGGCTTTGAAGAAATAATCAGATATGACAGGCAGACTGAATTTGACATAAAGGTTTATGATGAGCTTAAGCAATATGTTTTAGACAACTATCATTATTTTTATTCCACAGAACATGCAGGTGAAAATGAAAATTATTTAGCCGGGATGATTGGGCGGATAATACTTAAAACCGGATGCTATGATGAAGCGGAGATTGAACTTAATGGTCTTGATGGTTTTAGCATAAGAAATCTAAGTCCTGTGCAGATGAGCCTTGCTGTTGATGCTGTGTATGAATACATGAATGATCTGGAAAAGAATGGGATTGTTGTTCCTCTTTATATAGAGGAGACATACAATAGGCTTTTTGCATCAAAGGAGAAATTGGATTTCTATTTATATGTAGAGGATTATGTTTCAGGCAGGATCACAGAAAGTGTAGATGAGATATACAGTTCTGCAAAAATCAGGGTTGAGACACTTGAGGGAGTATTTGAGTTTTTAATTCAGGCTGGGGAGGTTCTTGAATTTGATGCAATAAGCAGTATGGAAAAAAGCATTCTCATTGAATCAATGTATAATGACCTTACTGATGAGGAAAGGGAATATTTAGCTGATAGCAGCCTGGAGGAAGTGCAAAGGACAGGGGAAAGGATTTTCCAGTTAATGGAGAGTGATTATGTTTTTGATG
>JBBAGC010000149.1:0-5781 GCA_041655115.1 Spirochaetota bacterium
CGATAATTCTGATATGCCCTTAACAGATATGACAGCCCTGGAACTTGCTGCTTTGTGTGATGATAAAAACACAGAAAAAGCATCAATTGGAATTGCAGCCATTAACTCTCTTTTAAAAATTGATCCCGAACAACACTCAGATGCTGATGGCCTTAAAATCATAAGTGAAATGGGAAAGGATAAAAATATATCTGTCATTGGCCACTTCCCCAATGTAGCAGCCCTGGCAAAAGAAGCGAAAAACCTCTGGATCATAGAAAAAAACCCTATAGAGGGTGATCTGCCTGAAGAAGAAGGAAAAAAATTTATTCCCAAATCAGATATAGTGGTAATTACAAGCACCACTCTTATAAACAAAACACTTGAAGGCATTCTTGAACTTTGCAGACCTGACAGTGTAAAAATGCTCCTTGGTCCAAGCACCCCTCTTTCTGATGTAATTTTTGATTATGGAATTGATTTACTTTCAGGAAGCGTTGTAACAGAAACCGAAACTGTGCTTAAATCAGTTAGTGAAGGAGTAAGCTTTCGCCAGTTAAAAAAACGGGGAGGCATACGCTTTGTAACAATGGTTAAGGATTACAACAGCATTTTTTCAAAATTAGCCGAATAAAATAGAAAATTTGCTTTTTAAAAATATAAAATAATTGCAAGAGACAAATAAATGGGAATTCCAGCAACATACAAAATAACAAACATAAACGAAATTGACTGGAATGAAACAATTAAAAACATAAAAAATTCCGGCCCTGTAAAAGGTCAAAGAGATTCCAGATTCTGGGATAAACGCGCACCTTCATTTGCTGACCATGCAAAAGAATCCTTATATCCAGATTCATTTTTAAAAATCATGAATCCTGACCCTTCATGGACTGCTCTTGATGTGGGATGCGGTGGAGGAACTATTTCCATACCATTAGCACCCATAGTTAAGCATATAACAGCAGTTGATTTTTCGCCAAAAATGCTGGAAATTTTAAAAGAAGAAGCTTTCAGGAAAAAAATAACAAACATTGATACAATAGAGGCTAACTGGACAGATAACTGGGATGAAAAAGAAATCAAAACCTATGATGTGGTAATTGCATCCAGATCTATTGCAGTTGATGATGTGCAAACAGCTTTTACAAAGCTCAACAATGCAGCAAGAAAAAGAGTAATAATATCCACAGTTGCAGGTGATGGACCTCATGACCGTAATCTATATGAATCCGTGGGAAGGCAATTCTCTGCAAAGGTAGATTACATTTATTATTATAATCTTTTATATCAGATGGGTATTTTTGCAAACATATCCTTTATAAGCACTGAACGTGCAAAAACATTTAAAAGCATTGAAGAGGCCTGCGAATCTGTAATGTGGATGTTTCATGACATAACAGAACAGGAAAAAATTCGTTTAAACAGGTATATGGAAGATCACCTTGTGGAAACAGACAGGGGATTAACCATGAATTACCAGAATAAATCAACCTGGGCAATAATCTGGTGGGATAAATAAAGATGAATATCAGGAGACCGAAAATGGAAGTCCTTAAAGTTGAAAACCTTGAATTCAGCTATGGAAAACGCAGAATACTCAACAGCCTGAATTTCACTGTTAATGAGGGAGAAATTTGCGGGCTCCTTGGACCTAATGGATGCGGAAAAACAACCCTGTTAAAATGTATAAATAGAATACTTAATCCGGAATCAGGTAAAATTAAAATTAATGGACAGGACACCTCCTGCCTTTCGCGAAATAAAATTGCAGAAATAATAGCTGTTGTTCCACAGGAACTCCATGTTGTTTTTTCATTTACTGTTTTACAGATAATCCTAATGGGAGGAACAATTCGATACGGATTATCAGGAATCCCCTCCAAAAAGGATTACCTGAGAGCCTATGAAATTCTTGAAGAACTTGACATTGAACATTTAGCCAGCCGTCAATACAATGAACTTTCAGGTGGAGAAAAACAGCTGATACTCATAGCAAGGGCTCTTTTCCAGAATGCCCCAATAATGCTTCTTGATGAGCCTACATCGCACCTTGACTTTAAACGTCAGCATCAAATAATGGAAGTAATAAAAAAAATAACAGTATCAAGAGGAATCACATCCCTTATAACCCTGCATGATCCCAATATTGCAGCAAGATACTGCAACCGTCTTATTATGCTAAACAGAGGTGAAATTTTTCACCAGGGACTTCGTGAAAGCATTTTTCACAAAAAATCACTTGAATCAATTTATGACATGAAAATTAAAATCGAACGCACTCCCAGCGGTGTAAACTATGTCTTTCCTGAACCTGAAACGCTTCCGCAATAAAAAAAGCCTTCCTTTTATAATAGTAATACTTCTGATTGCAGCAGCTATAATTACAGCTCTTACAACCGGGCATTATTACATAAGCCCTGATCAGCTTTTTAAAATTATTACTGCAAAAATTTCAGGAAAAGCACCAGGATCTGACCTTGCAACTCCAACAATAGTATTGTGGTCAATAAGGCTTCCAAGGGTTATTATGGCTCTTATTGCAGGAGCAGCTCTTGCAGTTGGTGGAGTAGTTTTTCAAAGCATAATGAAAAACCCCCTTGTATCCCCTTCATTCCTGGGAGTTTCACACGGAGCAGTGTTTGGAGCGTCCATTTCTATAATATTTTTAAGCAAAGCAGCCATATCCATAGAAGCTTCTGCTTTTTTCTGGGCAATTACAGCTGTAACTCTTGCCTATGTTATAGGAAACAGGGGAATTAACACGCTTACTACACTTGTTATTGCAGGAGTAATAGTATCCACATTTTTTATGGCATCTGCATCACTTTTAAAATACATTGCAGATCCCTATGATGAACTCCCTGCAATTGTATTCTGGACAATGGGAGGGCTGAACAATGTGTTGTGGATACATGTTATAAGGGCATCAATAATCATAGGTACAGGTATTGCTTTTATATATGCATTCAGAGGAAAGCTCAATCTCATGGCTTTGGGAGATGAGGAGGCATTATCAATGGGAATAAGTGTAAAATCCCTAAGGATAAGATTTATCCTATTTGCCACACTCATTGTGGCAGCAGCCAACTCCTCCTGCGGAATAATTATGTGGGTTGATTTAATCGTTGCCCACCTGGCACGGGGAATTGTAGGCGCTGATCATAAGAGATTAATACCCTTTGCAGCCCTTACAGGCGCTCTCTTTCTTCTGGTAACTGATACAGTTGTGCGAAATATTCCAGGCGGAGAAATACCTATAAGCATTATCACATCCTTTATGGGAGCACCGCTCCTTGCCTATCTCCTCACTAAACAGAACAAGCAATGGAGGTAACAGTTTAATTTTGTGGGTAATGTCATCGTATATTGGATTTAATAAATATTGATTCTTTTTTTATTATCTTTTTAATGAAGAAAGGATATAGGGAAGGTGAGCAAGATTATTTTTGTCATTCCTGCGCATGCAGGAATCTAATAGCCCTGATTTTTTCAGGAGATTCCGGCACTACGTTATTACTTCGGCCGGAATGACAAACAATTACCCCTAAAATTCTATCACTACAAATAATGGAGGTAACGGTTTAATTTTGTGGGGAATGTCATTCCTGCGCATGCAGGAATCTAATAGCCCTGATTCTTTCAGGAGATTCCGGCAGAGCAGCCACGATGGCTGCCTGCGTTATCACTTCGGCCGGAATGACAAACTATTTTCCCTAAAATTCTATCACTACAAACAATGGAGGTAACAGTTTAATTTTGTGGGAAATGTCATTCCTGCGCATGCAGGAATCTAATAGCCCTGATTTTTTCAGGAGATTCCGGCACTACGTTATCACTTCGGCCGGAATGACAAACTATTACCTCTAAAATTCTATCACTACAAACAATGGAGGTAACAGTTTAATTTTGTGGGGAATGTCATTCCTGCGCATGCAGGAATCTAATAACCCTGATTTTTTCAGAAGATTCCGGCATAGCAGCCACGATGGCTGCCTGCATTATCACTTCGGCCGGAATGACAAACTATTACCCCTAAAATTCTATCACTACAAACAATGGAAAGGTTAAAAATGAAAAAAAAGATTTTACCTGTAACACTGCTATTTCTTTTTGCTATAATTATATTTCTCTATGTTTTTCCCGGATTCAATATTCATAACGCGCCCCCTATTGAGGATGGATACAGGGTCATCACAGACATGGATGATCAGCTAATCACTGTGCCGGATAATCCACAGCGTATTGCCTGCATGCATGGAGTTTCTGCTGAAAGAATAATTGTTCTTGGCCAGGCACATCGTCTTGTGCTGGCAATGGAACCATCTGCCTGGATGAAAAAACTCTTTCCTGAAATAAAACATGAAATAATGAAAGGAGCACTATACACAGGGAATGTGGAAAAGATGCTTCAACTCAATGTTGATCTGGCTATATACTCTCCCTTCCCAGGAGAGGCTGAAAAATACAGAGCAGCTGGAATAAAAACCGCATGCGGATTTTCCCCGCAAAAAAGACCCAGAAATATTGAAGAATACGGCTCCAATTTTAAAAGGCAGTTTATGTTTTTTGGAGAGCTCCTGGGATCTGATGCAAAAAAAAGGGCTGCCAATTATTGTGAATATTTTGACAAAAAAATAGCCCAAATTATGGAGATAACATCACAGGTGAAAATGGAAGATCGCCCCAGAGTTTATTATGGAGGAAGAGGGGGAAATCCTGCTTCAAGCCAGGGCAAGGCCAGTGTAATGCACTGGAACACAGAGGTTGCAGGAGGATTTTTTTTACCCCAGTCTATAGACAACAATAGTGTGGAGGTAAACACAGAGCAGATATTTGCATGGGACCCTGATATTATACTTTTAAGCGGATACTGTGATTCCCTGGATATTATAAAAAAGAATTCAGGGTGGGCATCCTTGCGTGCTGTTAAAAACGGGAACCTTTATCATATACCACAGGGAGTATTTGTATGGGACAATGCAAGTGGAGAGAGTATTCTCATGATTATATACATGGCTAAGATATTTTATCCTGAGCTATTTAAAGACTGGGACATGATAGAAGAGATGAAAATATTTTATAAAGAAATATATAATGTAAAAATAACAGAAAATGATGTTGAAAGAATTTTAAAACATCTGCCCCCTTTGAAAAAATAATGATACATATTATATGCGGAGAAAATAATCAGGGTAAAACCAAAAAGATAAAATCCATCTATAATAACAAAAAAGAGGGGGATGGATTTATTGCGCAAAAAATATTTAAAGACTCCATATTTTGCGGCTATGAATTAATTCGCCTGTCCACAGAAGAGTCAGTTACCCAGGCAATGGTAGAAAATCTTTTCCCTGAAAAAGAAACTCCTGTTTATAAACAGGGGAATTTTTTATTTTTCAAAGAAAGCTTTGTTTTTGCTGATTCAATAATTGAAGAAATAATAAGCAATAAGACAAACCCTGTTTTCATAGATGAAATAGGACCTCTTGAGTTAAGAAAAAAGGGCTACCATAAATCTTTGAAAAAAATTTTTAAAGAGGATCGCACAATATATATCACAGTAAGGAACAAGCTGGTTTTTGATATTATAGATTTTTATTCAATAAAGGATTATTCACTTATAAAGGTTTAACAGATAATTACACTCCCCTGTTTAAACAGGAAATCCCCATATTCTCACAAAAAATACTTGAAGAATAAAAATGTTTATACTTACTTATTATTATAAATATAAAAATCAGAAGAATTAAGCAGCGGGGACACAAAATGAAAAACGACTACATGACTACAAAGGAAGTA
>JBBAGC010000150.1:0-5734 GCA_041655115.1 Spirochaetota bacterium
GAAAAAGACATAATTTACTCCATATCTCGTTTAATTATTCGAAGAAATAAAACTCTTTTCTTCTTCATTATCTTCAAGAAAAATTATCTGAGTCATATTCAACAGCACAATAAGCCTGTCTCTAAGCCTTCCTATTCCTGAAATAAAATCCTCTGAAATTCCGGTTATAAGATCAGATGGTGGATCTATGCTGGAAACCGGAATCCGTACAACCTGATAAACATTGTCAACCAGTATTCCAACCTGCTTTCCATCAGTTTCCACTACAATAATTCTTGTTAAATCTGTTACAGCACCTTCTTTAAACCCAAACCTTATTCTCATATCCACAACTGGTATAACATTACCTCTGAGGTTAATTACCCCTTTTATAAATGGGGGTGTGTTTGGAAGACGGGTCAGCTCAGGGAAACGAAGAATTTCATGAACACTCAGTATGTCAACCCCATATTCCACATCATCCAGCATAAAGCTTACAAGCTGAACCACCTTGCCTTCATAAAGCTCTTCATTGGAATCCGTATTTTCATCAGGATTAAGAATTTTTTTTGAATTAACCAGAAGTTTATTTAGATCCATTTATCTTACCTGTTATTATCATTCATCACAAAAAACTATTTTTTAAATTCTGCTAACATCAATCTGCATAAATATAAATTACTAAAATAATAATTCAATCAAAATAAAATAGTTGCAACTACTTTTTGTCCAATTTTAACATATAAAGCAATATTTGCTCATACATATATTCCAATTAATACATAAACACAAAGAGCCTGCATTATGGCAATATTAATTATAAAAAAAAATCATTTTTTGAAAATATAACAGGTTTTATCCCCCTTCCCTCAAAAAAAAGATTTTCCCAAAAACTCAAAGTGAACTCAATATAATAAAGAAGCCGGTTAAATCCGGCTTCTTTATTATATTGTATTAATCTGCGTAAAAATATTAAAATTATGAATAAGAATTCTCCGCACCAGCAAAAATATCACCAATAAGACCCTTATCAAGCATGGAAATAATTTCTCTGGTTTTTTCCTCAATATCCCCCCCCATGTGGGTATTAAGTTTTCTTGCCTGAAAATACTCATCAGAAATATTAAGAGCTACAAGAATTGCAATGTGAAGGGAATTTGTGTTGGAAACAATTTTTTGAACTTCTTCCATTTTTTCATTCACATAATTAGCAAGCTCAAGAATATACTCTTCAGGAGCATCACCTTTTATACTATAGGTTTGTCCAAAAATATTTACCTTTACTTTCCCGCTTTCCATTATTCTATCCTGATATTAATTATCATCTTCTTCAATAATAATAAAATCATCATCCGCAGCTTCTGCTTTGGAATCATCGTCTTCAATTATGATTTCATCTTCGTCATAATCTTCAATAATTATCTCATCCTCATCATCAAGCAGTATTATTTCATCATCATCATCATCTGACAAAGCCCCTTCGTCAGCTTCAAAATCAGCAGAGTCATCAACCATGTCTGAATCAATTTCAGATTCATCATCAATTATTATTATATCCTCATCATCTGAATCAGAAAAAGCCTCTTCTGAATCAACAGTTTCCACACTTAAGTCATCAAATTCACTCTCATCCATTATCTTGTCTTCGATAATAAGAGCATCCTCATCTGAATCAATAATTATATCATCGTCAACTTCCTGATCATCAATCTCTTCTTTTTTATACTCTTCAGCAGCTGGAGCCTTGTCAGGTTCAGATGAATATGTAGAACCAGCTAAACCTACAGAGGAAATACCGCCTGATTGAAGGCCATCGAGTTTCCCCAGGAGGCCAAGAAGTTTCTTTTCAAGAACTTCCTCTTTATCCTTAAGTTCTTTTAATTCCGAAGAGGTAGCTTCAAGCTCCTTTTTGATTCTTTCAACTTCCTGTTCTTTTTCTTCAAGTGAAAGCTTTGCCTCTTCAATATCACTTTTCAAGGTTTCATTTTCACCTTCAAGGTTTGAGTTTTCAGTTCTCAATTCGCCTATTAAATGTAATGCCTTTATTACCCTGCTTTCAAGTTCTTCAAGCTGCTGCATTGTTATCATATATATTACCTCCGGGGTTCCTCAAATAAGATACATTTAAAATACATTCTTTTGACTAAAAAAACAATAATACAATTAATTGATCGACAAAATAGAAGCATTGCATTAGAATCTTTATGATGACATAATATTTTCTGCTTAAATATATAAATTTTATTCAAACAAAAAACATAAACTAAATATATTTATACTTTTTAATACGTCAAGTATAAAGAAAAAAAGGTATTTTTAACAAAAGGAAAAACATTGCCTCTGCAAACAGAAACGGTGAACACCACTTATATGATGATCACCGTTTTTATGGTTTTAAACAGCATTATTATTAAAAATACAGCTTTATTTATGCAGCTTTATTGTTAACCTTTTCAACAAGTTTGCGAAAGGCCTCCATATCCTTTACAGCCATTTCAGCAAGCATTTTCCTGTTTATATCAATTTTATTGCTTTTCAGCATTCCAATAAATTTGCTGTAGGAAAAGCCACAAGCCCTTGATGCTGCATTTATTCTCATTATCCAGAGTCTCCTGAAGTCACGCTTCTTCATTCTCCTGTGCTTATATGAGTTTTGAAGA
Source organism: Spirochaetota bacterium (assembly GCA_041655115.1). Taxonomy (GTDB): domain Bacteria; phylum Spirochaetota; class UBA4802; order UBA4802; family UBA5550; genus JBBAGC01. The sequence goes on from JBBAGC010000150.1 coordinate 2,640, forward strand.
GCTCTTCTTCTGGCATCCTTAGCAGTTCTGAAAAGTTTGCTTCTGGCTCCTCTAAAGCCTTTTGTATCCTTAAGTACTTTTTTTCTTCTTTTCTGGTGAACACGACCAGTAGTAGCTCTAGCCATTTTTTTCCTCTTTTCCTTTTATTACATTTTTTAAACTATTAAATCATATCCCATTTCCAGAACTTACATGTATGGAATCATTCTTTTCACTTTGTCTGACTCAGCTTTGGATATAAAACCCGCTGTTCTAAGCCCTCTTTTGCGCTTGGATGATTTTTTTTCAAGAATATGGCTTTTATAGGCCTTTCCTCTTTTTATCTTTCCATTCTTTGTTACGCTAAACCTTTTTTTTGCCCCACTGTTTGATTTAATCTTAGGCATATCCTTTTCCCCTCAATTATTCATTTATCTTTTCAAAAAATAATATATATTAATTTCCTTAATTAACGCTGTGATGCTGCTGTTGCTGGTGCCATAAACATTGTAATATTACGCCCTTCCTGTGAAGGTTTTTTCTCTACAACTGCTATCTCCTGCAATACATCCTGTATTTTAGCCATAACCTCAAAGCCAAGCTCAGGGTGCACCATTTCACGTCCCCTGAACATAAGAGTAAACTTCACCTTATCGCCTTTTTCAAGAAAACCCTTTGCTCTGTTAACCTTATGCGTAAAATCATTATCATCAATGGCCGGGCGCATTTTAATTTCCTTAACATGAATGACCTTTTGCTTCTTTTTCGCCTCTTTAGCCTTTTTTATCTGATCAAATTTATATTTGCTGTAATCAATTATTTTTACAACAGGTAATTCCTGATTTGCAGACACCTCAACAAGGTCGAGTTCTTTTTCACGGGCAAGTGCAAGAGCTTCGGTTGTGGCAATTATTACCGGCTCACCGCTTTCACCCACCAGCCTGACAGTTTCAGATGTTATATCCTCATTTATTCTGGTTTTATCATACCTGTCACTTCTATCTCTGCCCGACCCTTTCCCTTTAATCACCAAAATTTTTTATCCCCCTAATTATATTTGTAACGTCAGAATGACGCAACATAGTTATTTTAATCAACAAAAATTCACTCTTCAAGTGCTTTTTATCAATGGGATAAAAAAAAATTACAAAAAAGATTAGTTTTAAGCTCTTTTTTGCCAGGATTTGCTAAATTTTATTATCAACTTCGTTTTTTAAAATTTCATAAAAAGCCTCAAGGCTCATATTTACAGAGTTTTTTTCTCCGCGCTTTCTTACTGATATTGTTCCACTATCAGCTTCATTTTTACCAATTACTCCAATGTATGGAACCTTTTGTGAAACAGATTCGCGTATTTTATAGCCAACAGATTCATTACGCAGATCAGCATGAACCCTGAAATTCATTTCAGTCATTGCTTTCTTTATGTTTTTAACTGCATCTGCCTGTTCCTCTGATACGCTTAAAAGAATTACCTGCACAGGCGCTATCCACGCTGGAAATCTGCCACCATAATGCTCAATAAGTATGCCAATAAACCTTTCTATTGAACCAAGAAGCGCTCTGTGAACCATATAGGGTCTGTGCCTTTGTCCATCCTCTCCTATAAAATACATGTCAAAGCGCTCGGGCATATTAAAGTCAAATTGAATGGTTGTCATCTGCCACTCACGCCCAATAGCATCCCTTATCTTTAAATCAATTTTAGGTCCATAAAAGGCTCCTCCACCTTCATCCATTACAACCTGGAGGTTTTCAGCTTCAATCGCTTTTTTAAGTGACTCCTGGGCTGTTTCCCATCTCTCTGTTTCACCCACGCTTTTTTCCGGCTTTGTTGCAAGATAGGCCTTGATATCTGTAAATCCCAGGGTTTTCCACATTCTCAAAGAAAACCTGAGAACCTCTCTTATTTCCTCATCAATCTGACCTGGTGTACAAAAAATATGCGCATCATCCTGGGTAAATCCCCTTACACGAAGAAGTCCGTGAAGCACGCCTGATTTTTCATATCTGTAAACAGTGCCCAGCTCTGCCCATCTTAATGGAAGATCCCTGTAGGAATGCATGGTATTTTGATATACCTTAATATGAAAAGGGCAGTTCATGGGTTTTACATAATAGTCGTTTTCATCTATTACCATTGGAGCATACATGTTGTCACTGTAAAATCCAAGATGACCTGATGTTTCCCATAAGGTGGATCTGCCAATATGAGGAGTATAGAGGATTTCATAGCCATTTTTAAAATGCTCCTGTCTCCACCAGTCTTCAAGGTTATTTCTTAAGCGCCCACCCTTTGGATGCCAGTAAATAAGACCGCTTCCTGCATCATCATGGGTGCTGAACAAATCAAGCTCTTTGCCAAGCTTACGGTGATCCCTTTTTTTAACCTCTTCAAGAAATTCCAGGTGCTTCCTTAATTCCTTTTTGTCAGGGAAAGCCACTCCATATATACGCTGAAGCATTTTATTTTTTTCATCCCCTTTCCAATAGGCTCCTGCTATGGAGAGAAGTTTAAATGCTTTTATATCTGATGTATTAAGCAGATGGGGACCGCGGCACATATCAACAAACTCGCCCTGTTTGTAAATAGAAACAGTTTCCGAATCAAGTGACTCCAGCAGCTCCACCTTGTATTTTTCGCCCATGCCCTGGAAAAGAGAAATAGCCTCAGCTCTTGATACTACCTCACCCCTTATATCAAGCTTCTCCTCAACTATTTTTTCCATCTCCCTTTCAATATCCGCAAGATCATCAGGGGAAAGCTGTTTTGACATATCTATGTCATAATAAAATCCAGCTTCAATTGAAGGCCCTATGGCAAAAAGCGCATCAGGATAAAGCCTTTTAACAGCCTGGGCCATAAGGTGAGATGAAGAATGCCAGAAAACACTCTTCCCTTTTTCAGAATCAAATGTCAAAATATTAAGATTTGAGTTCCCGGTAATGGGAAAATCAAGGCCCTTTATAACACCATCAACCTCAGCTGCAACAGCAGCTTTTTGAAGTCCTGTGCCAATAAGCCCTATTATATCATAAACAGTTGACCCTGCATCTGCTTCTTTTGTACTTTTGTCAGGCAGGGTGATTGTTATTTTACTCAAGTTCGCTCTCCA
>JBBAGC010000151.1:0-5723 GCA_041655115.1 Spirochaetota bacterium
TGAGGTAACAATGACAAGAGCATCAGTCTCTTCTGCTATGCCAAGCCCTGCCCTGTGCCTTGCGCCATGTTGCTTCTTAAGCAGCTTGGAATCGCTTAATGGAAGATAGCATGCTGCACCGGCAATTCTCCCCTCCTGAATAATAATAGCTCCATCATGGAGAGGTGTGAGAGGATAAAACATGGTTCTTATAAGCTCCTCGGAAATACCTGAATCAACAACCACGCCAGATTCCACATAGCTTTTAAGCCCGGTATTTCGTTCTATTACAATAAGGGAGCCTATTTTTTCAGATGCCATTGCAAAAACCGAATTAACCAGCGCATCCAGCTGTAATGAATCAGTTGTTGAATCAGCCACAAGCCAGTTTCTTTGGCCAAATCGGGTAATAAGCCTTCTTAGTTCGGGCTGGAAAAGTATGATAACAGTAATAACAAGATAGGATGTAATATTTTTAATTAACCAGTCAAGAGTATCAAGATGGAAAACCCCTGCAATCACTGCAACAAAAAAGATTACAATAACACCTTTAAGAAGCTGAACAGCTTTTGTGTTTATAATAAATTTATAGGTCCAGTAAAAAAGATATGCAACTATTAATATATCAATAACATTCCGAAAGTAATTCCAGAATGCACCTGTAAAAACAATTATTCGTCCAAATAAATCATCCATCTATAGAAAAACCTTTAACTATATTAGCTCTCCAAAAAACTCAAGGAATCCCAAGAATAATATTAAATACTTTCCCCTTTTTCTTTCAGATAATCCACAGCATTCATGGCAAGACAGTGGGCTTTAACATCATGAACCCTTATTATGGATACTCCCTTGTTTACTGAAATTGAATTAAGCGCAATTGTGGCCCAAAGTCCTTCCTCGTCATTGGTGTAAAGACCCCTGATAAAGGATTTTCTGGATAAACCAACAAGTACGGGAAAACCTGTTTTAACAAATTTTTCAATATTGTAAATTATCTGGTAATTCTGATCCATTGTTTTTCCAAAACCAATACCCGGATCAATAATTATTCTTTTTTTATCAACTCCATTTTTTATAGCAACAGTCACAGATTGATTCAGAAAATCAAGTATATCTTGAATAAGATTTTCATAATCAGTATTTTTCTGCATAACAAGAGGCCTTCCCTTTGTGTGCATTAGAACCAGATCTGCCCCATATAAAGCGATTACTTTTGGCATTCTACTATCAAAGGTAAGACCGCTTATATCGTTTATCATGGAAGCTCCGCATTTAAGGGCTTCCTCTGCAACTTCTGATTTTGTTGTATCAACTGAAATTTTTATTTCAATTTCACGAAATATTTTTTCAACAACAGGACATACTCTGTCTATCTCCTCCTGTGCAGCTACAGGCAATGAGCCTGGACGGGTAGACTCACCACCCACATCAATTATACCCGCACCCTCATTATATATGGACTCAGCCCTGCGCATGGCTTTATCAATTGAAATATATCTGCCACCATCATAAAAGGAATCAGGTGTTACATTCAATATACCCATGACAGTTGTTTTTTTTATACCTGTCATTCAACACTCGCTTAAAACAGCACTCTCATTGAAACAGTATTGTTATACCCTGAATCTATCCTGTCAAAGCTAAAGGCGTATGCCACCTGAATACCCATAAAATTTATTGCAGCGCCTGTGGAGAAGTTGTCATCATTCAATCCGCAGCTAACAGTAACATTGTCTGTTATATCATACTCAATACCACCGCCAAACATAAACCCTGTCTGCTCCAGCCTTTTTGTTCCATTGATGGCAATTCTGAAACCTGAATCACTTGTTATGAGCAAACCAATCTTAAATTCAGGATGAAAAAAATCGTAGCGCTTTTCAAGCTCAGGGGAATCATAGGGTGTTAAAAAACTTCCCAAATCCCGTGCCATAATTCCAAGTTTAATAAAGGGCAAAATAAACAGCTGCACACCAATATCTGCACCAGCTCCAATATATTTGCCATTCTCAATTTTTTCATGAAACCCTTTTAGAGAAACTCCAATAGATGCAACATTAGCAGAATAGGCGTATGACAGATAGGTAATGGAACCGTAATAACCAGCAGTGCCTGTTTTTTCGCCCAGAGCATCCCTTGTATCAATACCTGTTGACATTATTGAATAAAAACCAATGCCTGCAACTCCATTGAAACAGCTTACAGCCATAGCGCCAAAAAATGCGTCCCTGTCAAAATCAAGGCCTGTATAGGAAGCACCTGAATCAAAAAATCTTTTTTTATAATTAGATTCTGAAAAGCTAAGCAAATCTGCTTCGCTTATCTCACTTATTCTTCCTGCTCTGGCTTTTTCGCTCACTTCAGATTCTGTAAGCCTTACTCTGGATTTAAGCTCACTTAGCCCTGCAGGGTTCCAGTAAATGGAAAAAACATCATCTGCCAAAACTTCACCAGTCATGCCTGCTGCTACATAGCGGGCTCCTGCCCATCCGCCACGTGAAAAAGCACCTCTGGCTCCTGCATTATCAGCTAACACAGATTCAGTAAAAAAAATAATTAGAACAAGTGATATTATAGTTTTAACAGCAGCTTTCATCAGGCATAAACCTCTACTAATATTTAACAAGAACACGCAAAGTTTTTTTCCAGTATCCACCATCATTATCGCTTATTTCAATTTTTAACAGATAAAGCCCAGGTTTTACATACTCACCATTGGATCTTCTTCCATTCCATTTACACGCAACTTTACCTGATGCTGAACCATTTATCACTGTTACAACATCACCATTTATGTCAAAAACTGTAACCCTGGATTTAATTCCAGCTGGCAAATTTGATTGAGGATAACCAATTGTCAGCTTTTCATTTTGAGGATTAAAAGGTACAGGATATGCCACAACACTTTTAATATCAACCGCGTATATACTGGATATAAGTATAAAAATAAACATTGCTGCACCAAAAAACTTTTTCATTCCAGATACCTTCCCTTTAAAAAGCCTGTTTTCCCAAAGGAGATAGCTCCCTAAATCTTCTTTTAACTGTTGTCAATACAACATATATACATATTCATACAAACATATTGCATAATAAAAAAGAGGGTCAACAATTATTCCTGATAGAACAAAATAAAAAGGACTGTCTTTTAAGACAGCCCTTTTTTATATCATTTCTTTTTAGGAAACCCCCTAAATCCCCCATTGGGGGACTTGATAAATTGCTACTCACATTTATACTTTAACTAAGTGCTAAAATATAAAATAAGTTAATCAGCCCCCTATAAGGGGGCGGCGGGAAAAGATTTCCTAAAGAAAAAATTTTATTCCGCCGGGGGTTTTCTCAACCAAATGTGTATGGAAAATAATATTACTTTTCCCAAAGATCCAAAATAAACCAACCTTTATTTTTCAAGAAATGTGTACTGATAATCCATATGATCTCCATATGTTTTATTCAATATGCCAACAACATCCTCAACAAAAACAAGCTCTTCATTTGTGGGGATCATGAATACTTTTATTTTTGAAGCAGGTGTGGAAATTTCTACTTCACCATGCTTTGACCTTGTATTAAGATTTTTCTCTTTATCAATATCAATTCCAAGACAGTCAAGCCCTTCAAGAACTTTTTGCCTTATATCACCTGCGTTTTCACCAACACCAGCAGTAAAAACAACAGCATCTACACGGCCAAGGGCAGCAGCATAAGAGCCAAGATATTTTCTAAGGTTATAGCATTCCATATCAACTGCAAGCTGGCATTTTTCATCGCCCCCTTCAGCACCACTGAGTATGTCACGCCTGTCAGTAAACTTCCCTGTTACACCAAGAAGACCTGACTTTTTGTTTAAAAGAGTATCCATCTCTTTTGGACCAACCTGGAGCTCATTTTGCATAAACATGGGAATGGCAGGATCAATATCACCGGATCTTGTACCCATTATAGCTCCCTCAAGAGGTGTTAAACCCATGGAAGTATCAACACTTATACCGTTCTTTATTGCTGAACAGGAAACACCATTACCAATGTGCATTGTAATAATATTGCAATCCTTTGCAGGCTTTCCTAAAAGCGCAGCTGCTCTTTTGGATACATAAAGATGACTTGTTCCGTGGAATCCGTATCTTCTTACTGCAAATTTATCATACCACTCATGGGGTACTGCATACATATAGGCATGTGCAGGCATTGTCTGATGAAAAGCTGTGTCAAAAATGGCCACCTGGGGAACTCCTGGAAGGCCTTCCATAGCTGCTTCAATTCCTATCAGATTTGCAGGATTGTGAAGAGGAGCAAGATGGGAAACTCCCTGAATAGCCTTAATAACATTGTCATCAATAAGAACGCTGTGGTTAAACTTTTCACCACCATGAACAACCCTGTGACCAACAGCAGCAATATCCTTCATGCTGTCTATTACAGCACCATCACCCTTTACAAGGGCATCAAGAACAAGCTGTATCCCTACTTTGTGATCCGGAATATCTGTTTCATTTTTAAATTCCTTATCCTTTGCAGGTACCTCATGTTTTATAAAAGAACCTTCAATACCTATTCGTTCAATAATTCCCACTGCAACAACTTCTTTCTTTTCCCAGTCAAACAACTGGTATTTTAAAGATGAACTTCCGCAGTTTAAAGCTAAAATTTTCATTTATCTCTCCTTTTGATTTTTATATCAAAACATATTTCTATCAGGGTAAAAATCCCTGAAATGGTCAGATGTTATTATAAGCTGAAAAAAACAAAATTTTAAACCGGCACTTTATTTATTATTAAAATTTATCTAAGTAAATTTATTTTATTTAATATCTAAAAAATCTTCACAAAATAAGCAACAATAAAAAAAAATTTATCTCATTTTTTACACCCTATGCAGTCAATTTTTATTAAGAGCTTCATGGGCATTTGCAACAATATCCCTTACATCAGGAATAAAATCACCTGTTTTATCCAAAGAAGAGGAAATCCATAGAAGAAATTCCATGTTCCCAGCAGGGCCTTTTATTGGCGACCAGGTAAGACCTTTAACATAAAATCCTGTTTCAACAATCCCTTTAAGCACCCTTTTGAGTATTTCTTCATGCGCAGATGGAGATCTTACAACACCCTTTTCATGCTCTTCAGGCAATGCCTCAAACTGAGGCTTTAAAAGAACAATGCCCTCTATGTTATTTTTAATATTTATTACAGATGGAAGGATATTTAATATGGATATAAATGAAAGATCAGCAGTAAAAAAATCAAATTCCTGGGGAAACATCTCTTTTTTTATGTCCCTTGCGTGAGTTTTTTCCATTACAACCACACGATCATCTGTTCGCAAAGAATAATCGATCTGATTAAAACCCACATCTACAGCATAAACCAGCAAAGCCCCTGACTTTAGCATGCAGTCAGTAAAACCGCCGGTAGAAGCGCCAAGATCAAGCGCCCTCCTGCCTTTAAGGTCAATACCAAAATAATCAAGCCCGTGTTTAAGCTTTTCTCCGCCCCTGCTTACATAGGAGCCTTTGGGATGCTCTACTTTTACAACTTCACTGCCATTTATTTTCGCAGATGCCTTCCTGATTCTTTCTCCATTAACAGTAACCCATCCTGCTAATATTTCTTTTTTGGCCTTTTCCAGGGATATAGAAAGCCCTTTTTCAACAAGAAAAAGATCAAGTCGTGTTTTTTTCATGCAGATTATTCCATCTAATTGGACAAAACGTATATACAGCTTTTATTCCCGGAAA
>JBBAGC010000152.1:0-5718 GCA_041655115.1 Spirochaetota bacterium
ACTCACACAAATAAGGGGAGTGAGGATCTTCAGTGGCTTAAAATGCCCAATGGCAGGGTAAAGCGCATAACAACAGCTGACAGAAGCGGGGCATTTGTAAACTCCCATCTTTTTTATGAGGATATGAGATCAAGGGATATCAATGATTCCACATATACTATCCTTGGAGAGGAGAAGGTTGAATCCTTTGATTGCTACAAAATAGAAGCAGTTCCAAAGCCTGGGAAAAGTATATACAACAAGGCAGTATTTTTTGTAATCAGGTCAGGGGAGTTCCAGTACTTCATAGTAAGGGCTGATATATTTTTTGACGGATATCTTTACAAGCGTCTTATAAACTATGATATAAAAATGGTAAATGGAATTATTACCCCATACAGGGCTGTAATGTACAGGATACACAGAAACGGCAATACTTTGGGTAACACTGAAATAAAAATTAAAGCAGTGCAGTATAACAATCCGGCAGTACAGGATTCGTTTTTTAATCAGGGCAGATTATAACCTGTAAATTCCTGCATCAGGGGGATTTTTCCTCTGTTTGCGGGAATAATTTTTTAAACTTAGAGGAAATAAATGAGCTGGATTATACTAATTATTGCCGGTTTTTTTGAAATGGCCTTTGCTGCCTGTCTTGGAAAAGCAAAAGAAGCAACAGGAATTATAGCAACATACTGGTATATGGGGTTTTTAATCTGTTTAACCATAAGCATGCTTCTTCTTATCAAGGCTACACAAAATTTGCCTATAGGAACTGCCTATGCAGTGTGGACAGGAATAGGTGCTATTGGGACTGTTATTATTGGAATAATGGTATTTAAAGAACCTGCAACTTTTGGAAGGCTGTTTTTTATCACTACTTTGATTGCGTCAATAATTGGGCTTAAAATAGTCACTCATTGATGGAATGGGAAACAAAAGGAATAATGCTTTTCTTTAGATTGTTTCCTCTGCTCTGGTTTAAAAATGCTTGATAAAATCATCATGCAATACTATCTTTAATAATACACAAAGATCCATGTTATCATTCATAATAAGACACAGGGGAGCATGTTATGGCATTTAAATTCAGCAATCTGAAAAAGAAGTTATACTGGTCTTTGTTTTTTATAATAATTTTTTCAGTATTTTTATTATCTCTTTCAGGTGATTCAAATATTCAGAATTCCAGCCTGGTTGCAGTAATGGCAGATGGGGCAACCTCCAGCACAGCAGAATCCTATGATGATTCAATACTTTCAGTTATACAGGTAATACCTGAAGGTGTGCTAAAAACAACTGAAAGGAGAAAAGAAATATACGTTGTTTTTAATCATCCCCTTGTTCCCCTTGCTGCACTTGATGATGAAACAAAAGGTGTTTTCTCCATCTCACCCAAGGTAAAAGGAAAATTTAAATGGCACGGCAGCAGAATATGCTCCTTCACTCCTGATCAGGCATGGTCATCTGACATGGAATATACTGTTAATATTCCTGCTGGTTTAAAATCGATTAATGGGGAAAAGCTTCCAAAAAACTATAAGTTTAAATTTAAAATAGAATTAGGTGAACTTGGAGTAAGCTGTTCTCCTTCAAAATATAATACAATTAATTATGATCAAAGTTTTTATTTGCGCTTTGATTTTCCTGTGAAAAAAACAGATCTTGTAAAGTATCTTACAGTTAAATCTGGAAATAAAAGCATCCCATATACCTTAACTGCTTCATCGAGAATTTATAGCTACTATAACAATGAAGAGAATAGCGACAACAACCTGGAGTCATCCAGGAATATAATAGTTAAGCCATTAGCTACTTTTGGCAGAGGCGCAAAAGTGGTTCTGGATATTAAAGATGGGCTTAAATCAGAAAATGAAGAAGCAGGGATATTTTATGCAAAAAATTTTGAATATATGACACATGGGTCGCTTAAGGTAACCTTTCGTGAAGATAGTGATTATTATCAGGATATGTGGAGAAGTGGATTTGAGTTTTCAAACTATGTGGATATGGAAAAGGCTGTTGCTGCAATTAAATTTACACCCCATGCTGAACTTCGCAGCAAGCCAGGAGGCAATAGAAAAAAAATTAGCCTTGGTGAATGGAATATAAAAGCAGGTACTAGATATAATATATCAATAGCTCCAATGAGCGATCTTTATGGAAACAGATGGAATAAATCCATGCAATTGAGTTTTACTGTTCCTGATTTTTATCCTGAGTATTATATTCACTCATATATGAATCTTCTTGAATCTGAATCTGGTAAAAAAGTTCCTGTTGAAATATATAATATTCAGGAGTTTGATTTGGGAATAGGGGAATATTCCATAAAGGATATTCAGGCTAAGCTTGAAGGTGGTTATAAATATAAACTGGAAGAAAATCTATCCTATTCTAACTCCAGGTGGCTTCCAGGAGTGGCACATAATCAGGCTGGTCGTTTTGGTTATGATGCTTCAAAGCACCTTGAAAAAGGGAAGTACGGCTGGTTAGCCCTTAAGTTCACAGCTGATGCATATGATCCTTATAAAAAAACCATGGTGAAAAAAACTAACTTTCAGATAATTCAGGCAACGAACCTTGCAGTTGCTGCAAAGGAAGATCCTGACACTATTCATGTATGGGTTTCTAATCTATCCAATGGTGCAATGAGAAAGGGAATAGAGCTTACCCTTTTTGATACTAAAAGGGAATTGGGAAAAGCATATACAGATGGTTCAGGCTATTGTGCAATAAAGAAAAACAGCTATGGAATATATGAAAAGCTTATAATATTAGCCTCTGACAGCAGTGGAGACAGGGCTTATTTGACCAGTGCTAATAATGAGGTTTCCATGTGGGGTCTGGCAAATTATAGCAACAGAGCAGCAGACAGAATAATTTCAGGTGAGATTATTTTTGACAGAAAGCTTTACAGGCCAGGGGATGAAGTATTTTTTAAGGGGATTCTTGCTGAAAGATACAAGGGGGAACTGGAGTCCCTTTCTAAAAGAAAAGTTGTTGTGGTTATAAAAAATTCATCAGGTGAAAATGTTTATGAAAAGTCAATAACTACCACTGAAAACGGGGGTGTTTGGGGAAGCTGGGAAATCCCAGTAGATGCACCTTTGGGTCATTATAGTATTGCTATTAAGGAACAGGGAGAAAAGGATCAGAGCAGGGAGGTATATGATACATTTCAGGTTGAGGAGTTCAGGCCTGTAACATTTACTGTGAGTATTGATGGTGCAAAGGATTCCAGGGTAGGGGAGAAGCTCGATCTTGTAATTGACGGGAGCTATCTTTTTGGCGCACCAATGGGCAATGCCCCTGTTGCATGGAGTATTTCAAGGCAAAAGAAAAGCTTTTCATTTGAAAGGTACAGCGATTTTACCTTTGGGGATAATTCATACTGGATTGATGACAGCAGTGATACATCCGGGACAGGCTATTATTCCGGAGGAGAAGGTAAATTAAACGGTGCAGGGAAAATTCCCCTGGAGCTTATACCTTTAGGCATGACATTTTCTGAAAAGGTTTCTTCTCCTGAATCAGAATATATAATTGGCAATGCATATGACATGAAAATTGAAGCAACAGTGAAAGATGTTGATGAGAAATCTGTTACAAGAACAGAAAACATCTCTGTGTTCACAGGAAATTTCCTTATTGGAATAAGAACACCTCTTTCATATTTGAGCTATACGAATCCTTTTAGCTTTGACCTTGTTGCAGTAACAAACAATGGCAGCAAAACCTCTGGGAAAAGCTGTGATGTGCGTATTATAAAAAACACGTGGAAGTCTATAAAAACAAAGGGTCCGGAAGGAAGCCTGCAAACCCGCAATTCTCTTGTTAAGGAGGTTGTGTATAAAAAAACAGTCACACTATCCAGTGACCCCTTGTCTATGAAGTACAAGCCCTCATCTCCAGGTATATATACAATTACTGTGCAGGAAAGGGGAGGTATAACCTATTCCAGAACAGGTGTTTATGTCTATGGTGGTGATTTCAACTCATGGAATTTTAATGATGATGATTCTATAAGCGTTATACCTGATAAAGGTGAATATAAGCCAGGGGAAACAGCCAGGGTGCTTATTCAGTCCCCTTATAAGGATTGCAGAGCAATTATTACCCTGGAAAGGGAAAAGGTTATATGGAGTAAAACTGTTACTCTTGATGGGAAAGGTGCGCCCATATCTGTTCCCATAAAAGAGGAGTATGCTCCAAATGTTTATATGGGTGTTATGATTGTAAGGCCAAGAATAGAAGCCGGACCTGAGCTTTCTCCTGAAGAAATGAAAAGCTTTAAAGAAAATGATTTGGGTGTTCCAAAATTTAAGGCAGGTTTTGCAACCCTTAATGTAAAGAGCAGTTCCAGGGATGCAAAGCTTGATATTACTCCTGACAGGGAAACCTATAGCCCTGGGGATAAAATTAAGCTTAAAATTAAAACTGAACCAGGAGCAGAGGTTGCTATTTCTGTAGCAGATAGGGGTGTTCTTGATCTTGTTAATTATACCTTTAAAAATCCTCTGGTTAGTTTTTTAAGCAGATGGCCCCTTGGAGTGCGTATTCTTCATAATATGGATTTGATTATAAGACAGTTTGAATATGCAATAAAGGGAGCCAGCCCTGGTGGCGGTGGTGATGATGAAAATGGTGAAGGCCTTGGCGGCTTTTCAATGAAGAATGAGGATGGCACAAGGCGTAATATTAAATATACTGCATATTGGAATCCAAAGATTATTGCAGATAGCAGAGGCAATGCTGAGGTTGATTTTCTGCTCCCTGATAACCTCACTACTTTTCGTATAATGGCTATTGCTGCTGCAGGCGGGAAATACAGCAGCTTTAACAGGGAATTTAAAGTAAGAAAGGCTATGGTAATTCAAAAGAATGTTCCACGATTTATCAGGGCAGGGGATAACCTGCTTATTGGTGGAATAATAATAAACCAGACAGGCATTGAAGGGGAATTTAATGTTTCCATGGAGTCTGATCTTCTTAAAGTTGGGTCATCATTTCAAAAGGTTGTAATAAAACCTGGTGAGTCACGTGAGGTTCTTTTCCCTGTGTCTCTGGATAATAAAAAATATTCTGATATTCACAGGAATATTACTGATGCAATACGAAGCGGTAAAAAAAATATAAACAAGATGATAAATGTAACTGGCTATATTTCTGTTGAGCCGGTTGCTGTAAATAAGTTTATCAAGGCAGGATTTAAAAACACAGAGGTAAAGGATAGGCTCCAGTTTATATTTCCTGTAAAGGAGTATGTGGTTGAAGAGGCTTTTACAATTTCAGGATTTACAGACAGTAGTGTAAAGGAGATGATCAGGTTCCCATCTGACAAAAATATTTTTCCGGAATTTGGAGGGCTTACAGTTAATCTTTCATCAACTGCGCTTATTGGTCTTAACAGGGGATTTGATTTTTATAAAAGCAATCCCTATTTTTGCCTTGAGCAGAGGGCATCTGCATTTCTTCTTATGATGTCATCAGGCAAGCTCCTTGATGAGTTTTCTTTTAGGCCAACTGATGAAAAGGGATATGACTTTGATGAAATAGAGAGAATTTTTTTAGGTGAAATTAAGGACTTTAGAAATTCAGATGGGGGATTCAGGTCATGGAAAGAATCATCTCTGGAAAGGAGTGACCCCTATCTTACTGCATATATTGTATTTGTTCTGATAAACGCAGAAAAAAAAGGCTATGCTGTTGATAAAAGCATTTTAAATAGTGCGGTTT
>JBBAGC010000153.1:0-5717 GCA_041655115.1 Spirochaetota bacterium
AAGCTGCAAAAGAAAATAACCCAGCAGATTGAAGATAAAATTTCAAAGCAGCAGAAAGAATTTTTCCTGAAAGAACAGCTTAAAGAGATAAAAAAAGAGCTTGGACTGGAAAAGGATGAAAAAAGCACTGAAGTAGAAAAATTCCAAAAGCGACTGGAAAATTTGAAGCTCACTGAAGAGGCGGCTGCCAAGGTCGATGAGGAGCTTAATAAAATGAGGCTTCTTGAACCCCATTCAGCAGAGTATGGTGTGAGTAGAAACTATCTGGACTGGATTACCTCTCTTCCCTGGGGTGTTTATTCAGAGGATAATTATGATATAGCAAAGGCACGAAAAATACTGGACAGGGATCACTATGGGCTTGATGATATTAAGGACAGAATACTTGAATTTATTTCAACAGGGAAAATGAAGGGGAATATTTCAGGTTCAATTATCTGTTTTATAGGACCTCCGGGAGTTGGTAAAACATCAATAGGTAAGTCTGTTGCTGAAGCCTTAAATCGAAAGTTTTTCAGGTTTTCCCTTGGAGGCATGAGGGATGAAGCAGAAATCAAGGGACACAGAAGGACCTATATTGGTGCAATGCCTGGTAAAATTATTCAAAGCCTTAAAACTGTGGGAGTGGCAAACCCTGTAATAATGCTTGATGAAATTGATAAAATTGGAGCCAGCTTTCAGGGTGATCCTGCTTCAGCCCTTCTAGAGGTGCTTGATTCAGAACAGAATATCAGCTTTCTGGATCACTATATTGATCTGCGATTTGATATATCCAATGTGCTTTTTATAGCTACAGCTAACCAGCTTGATACTATACCAGCAGCTCTTCTTGACAGGATGGAAATAATGAAGCTTTCCGGATATATAATGGAGGAGAAGCTTCAAATCGCAAGAAAATATCTCATAAGCAAACAGCTCAAAGCTCATGGATTAAAAAAGAACATGGTCAAAATTGACAATAAGGCCTTGAGGGAAATCATAGATGGCTATGCCAGAGAAGCAGGCGTGCGTTCCCTTGAAAATAATATAAAAAAAATAATGAGAAAAAGCACAAGAAAATTTGCAGAGGGAGAAACAGAATCAATCAGTATTACCAACAGCAATCTGGAGGAGTTCCTTGGCAAGCCCAGATTTACTGATGATTCCCTTTATGATAAAAGCATTCCAGGTGTCGTTATGGGACTTGCATGGACAAGCCTTGGCGGAACAACTCTTTATATAGAGGCAACTTCAATTCCTGCTAAAGCAAAGGGTTTTAAGCAGACAGGTCAGCTTAAGGATGTAATGCGGGAATCATCTGAAATAGCCTATACCTATATACAGTCAAGAATTGAGGATTATAAAATAGCCCCTGATTTTTTTAACAACAGCTATGTCCACCTTCATGTGCCTGCTGGAGCAACACCAAAGGATGGACCTTCTGCTGGTATTACCATGGCAACAGCCCTTTATTCATTGGCAAAAAATAAACCTATAAAAAAGAATGTGGCAATGACAGGTGAGCTTACTGTAACAGGGAAAGTGCTTCCAATTGGCGGAGTAAAAGAAAAAACCATAGCTGCTAAAAAAGCAAAGGTTAAAACAGTAATTTATCCTTTTGAAAATAAAAAGGACTTTGACGAGCTTCCTGATTATATAAAGAAGGGGCTTGATGCCTACTTTGTAAATTATTTTGATGAAGTTTTAAAAATAGTTTATTGAAAAGTTATATCAGCTTTTTTTGTTGACATAATTTTACTCTGATATATTTGGTTAGCAGTTATTTGAAGTTTTTATGCCCAGGTGGTGGAACTGGTAGACACGCATGGTTGAGGGCCATGTGGGATTTTCCTGTGTGGGTTCAAGTCCCGCCCTGGGCACAGAAAAGGCTGTCTGACAGGACAGCCTTTTTTAGTTTTGTAATGTCCTTATGTTATGGCAAGGAGGAGAAATTTTTATGGAACAGACATTGTCAATTATTAAGCCTGATGGTGTAAGAAAAAATATTATAGGCGAAGTTATTAAAAGATTTGAACAAGCAGGGCTTCGCATTGCAGCAATAAAAAAACATCACATGACAAAAGCAGAGGCAAAGGGCTTTTATGCAGTTCATAAGGATAAACCCTTTTATGATGAGCTTTGTGATTTTATGATCGGAGGTCCTGTTGTGCTTATGGTGCTGGAAGGTGCAGGAGCCATAGCTCTCAATAGAAAGCTTATGGGTGCTACCAATTTTAAAGAGGCAGATCCAGGGACAATACGCGCAGACTATGCTGAAAGCATACAGTATAATGTGGTGCATGGATCTGACTCTCCAGAAACTGCAGCTTTTGAGATAGATTATTTTTTTGCAGAAAATGAAATAATGTAACTGGCAGTTTAATTTTACAGGTGTTGTCATTTCAATTCGCTTCAATAGGAATGGCAGGCTTCATTTAAAATAGTTCATTGACAAAGATATAGCGATATTTTATCACGTTAATTAAATCAGGAAAGGTGTCCGAGAGGCCAAAGGAGCACGGTTGGAAACCGTGTGTTGCGCAAGTAACCGGGGGTTCGAATCCCCCCCTTTCCGAAAAAAGATCTTAAATCGGTATAATATGGCATACCAGGTAATAGCCAGAAAATGGCGCCCACAGACATTCTCTGAAGTCGTATTCCAGGATCACGTATCTAAAACTATTCAAAACAGTATAAAATACGGAAGGGTCTCCCACGCCTATCTTTTTTCCGGCCCCAGAGGAGTGGGGAAAACCACAATGGCAAGGATACTTGCAAGTGCCCTTAACTGTAAAGAAGGACCCACTCCTGAACCCTGTGGTAAATGTGAAAACTGTCTTGAGATTAAACAGGGAATATCCTTTGATGTAATAGAAATAGATGGTGCTTCAAACAATGGCGTTGAAAATATAAGGGAAATACGTGAAAATGTTAATTTTGCACCAGCAAAGTCCAGGTACAAGGTTTACATTATTGATGAAGTACACATGGTTACAACCCAGGCTTTTAATGCGCTTTTAAAAACCCTGGAAGAGCCACCTCCCCATATTGTTTTTATTTTTGCCACAACAGAAATTCATAAAATTCCGGATACAATTTTATCCAGATGCCAAAAATATTTTTTTAAAAAAATTCCTGCTGAAATAATAGTAGATCATCTGAAAAACATAGTAAAAAAAGAGGGATACAAAATTGCTCCAGGAGCCCTTTATCCTCTTGCCCGTGTTGCTGATGGTTCAATGCGTGATGCCCAGTCTTTGCTGGATCAGGTGATTTCATTTTCAGGCTTCCATGAGGGCAGCAATATAGAAATATCTGAAGATGATGCCCTGTCAATTCTTGGCGTTGTTCCTTTTGAAAGCTATATACGGATCATGGGCTTTATTGCTGATACAGATGTAAAAGGCATCATTACTGAGGTTGATCGAATAGTTTCCCAGGGCATTGATTTATCCAGATATATTTCAGGGTTAATTGATATATTAAGATCCATGAGGCTGATAAATAACGGCATAGATATAAAGAATATTTTAGCTTTATCAGAGGATGAGGTGAGTGGGCTTAAAAACGTGTCAATATCCTTTAATGATGAAGTAATGAGCAGGTTTTTTTCAATAGTGTCCAGGCTTTCAGAGGGGATACGCTTTGCCACAGGGGAGAGAATCTATCTTGAAATGGCACTTCTTGATATGGTTGCAGTAGTAAAAAGTCCTTCAATTGCAGAGATTATAAAAAAGCTGGAAAGCAAAGGCATGGAAGGCATTGGGGCAGATGATAAACCTGGAAAAGACAATTTTATAAAAAAAAAAGTAGCTGAACCTCATGCCTCACCAGCAGAGAAAATAAAACCTGACCCTACAAATATGCCTTCTATCTGGGCAGATTTTATCCGGAAACTTGGTGAGGAAAAAAATCATCTTCATTATATACTAAGACCAGTGATCCCGCATTTTGAATCCGGTTTGCTTACCCTCAATTATCCGCATGGTATAGATATTACTGAATATACTAAAACGCTTGACCAAAAGGTCATAGGTTTTATAGAAACAAATCTGTCCGAAAAGTACGGTGAAAAAATAAAATGCGTTTTTGATCAGCTTAAAAGGCTCAAGCCTGAAAAAATAAAAGAGGCAAAATCAGTTGCTTCTGATATTCAGGATTATCATCAGGATGAGGCGCCTTTGCCCGAAGCTGAAATGTTAGCCCAGCCGGAAAAGGAGGATTTTGAAGTAGAGAATCCTTCTATAAAAATAATAAAAGATGCCTTTTATGGCGAAATAATTAAAAAAGGAGAATAATATGCTTAAGGGACTTGGTGATATTGGTAATCTCATGCGTATGCAAAAAGAGATGAAAAATATTCAAAAAACAATAAAAAAAGCGAAAATTGAAGGTGAAAGCCAGGACGGTCTGGTTAAAGCAGTAGTTAATGGCGAGTTTACACTTTTAAGTATTAAAATAAACGATGATCTTATAAAATCAGGAAATACAAAAGAGATTGAGAAAATGGTTTTTACTGCAATTAATGATGCAATAAATAATGCCAGGCAATATTCAACCCAGGAAATGAAAAAAATAACAGGAGGAATGGACCTTGGAAGTCTTTTCCAGTAAAGGCGTAATAAGGTTAAAGAAAATTGAATGAACCATCTTTATATCTTAACAGGGTTATACAGGAGCTTTCCAGGCTGCCTGGCATAGGAAGGAAAAGCGCAGCAAGAATAGCTTTTCATCTTTTAAGGCAGCCAGAATCCCAGGTGCAGGATCTTGTAAAAACAATTACTGAATTAAAGGAAAATATTCATACCTGCAGTATATGCGGTGGAATTTCAGATTCAACAGTATGTGCAATCTGTTCCGATTATTCAAGGGACAGATCCATGCTGTGCATAGTAGAGGGAGCAAGGGATCTGCTTACAATTGAAGCAACAGGTGGTTTTAAAGGACTTTATCATGTTATCTCTGGCCTTATTTCTCCTCTGGACGGGATAGGGCCGGCTGATCTTAATTTAAGCTCTTTAATTGAAAGGGTGTCGCAGGAGAAGTTCATAGAGGTGATTGTTGCACTTAATCCTACAATAGAAGGTGAGGCAACCACTCTCTATCTTGCTGGACTTATGGAGCCCTTTAATCTTAATGTTACAAGGATTGCCCATGGTCTACCTGTGGGCTCTGATCTTGAGTATGTTGATAGTGCCACAATAGCAAAATCAATTGAAGGCAGGGTAAAGGTTTAGATTTTTTTTCTGCCCTGACCTTTTTTGCGTGAGCTTTTCCCCTTTGTAGCGCTTTTGCCTGTGGCCGGTTTTCTGGAAGTTTTTTTATGTCCATCCTGTCCGGGAGATTTTCCCCTGATTTCACCTTTTCCCCGTTTTTTACCTTCAAGATGTATTATTACAGGGAGCCCTTCCAGATTAAATTTTTTCTGTAAAGATTTTTCAAAGAACCGGATAACATCTTTTCTGAAAAATAAGGCATTATTAACAAAAAACTTAAAACTGGGAGGAACAGTATTGATTTGGACTGCATAGTAGATTCTGATTTTTTCACCAAGCTTTGGAACTTTACCCGAGTTTTGAAGTTCACTTATAAATTTATTAAGAGTGGGGGTGTCAATTCTTTTTTTTGCTTTTTCACCAAGTTCAATTGCAGTGTCTATTAATCTGCTTATTCTTTGTTTGTTAAGTGCAGAAATGGATATTATGGGGAAATCCGCTGCTCTGTAGTATTTGAAAATT
>JBBAGC010000154.1:0-5696 GCA_041655115.1 Spirochaetota bacterium
TACTTATATGAAAGATAAAAAATACTGGCTTTTAAAAACAGATATCTTTTCCTCCCTTGATGAAGAGGGATTAAATCTTATTGCAGAAAACTCCCTTACATTTGAAAAAAACCAGAACGAGCTTATATTTTCAGAGGGGGACAAAAGCGAAAACCTGTACATTCTCACAGAAGGAACTGTTGAGATCTTCAAAACAGACACTGACAGGAACATTTCAGTAATAGCAGAGCTTACACCAGGAGATATTATAGGAGAGCTGGAATACTTTACCGGAAACCCCTATAATGCTTCTGCAATTGCATCTGAAAAATCCTCTATTCTTCAGATATCAGGAAATTTTAAAGAAATCCTGGAAAAACGCCCGGAAATATCAGCAACAGTGCTTTACCAGTTTCTTAAAACCTTTTCAGGGCGCCTGAGAAAAGCAAATATCCTTGTAAAAGAAAACTCTGCCCTGGTGCAGGAATTAAAAAGACAGGTTTATGGAGATAAGCTTACAGGGCTTTACAATAAAACATACCTTGAAGAAACTATGCCCGGTCTTATTACAAACAGATCATACCCTGTTGCGCTTCTTCTAATGAAGCCGGACAATTTTAAAATGATAAATGATACATTTGGACATGAGGCTGGAGATGATACCCTGAAAATTATGGCAGAGGCCCTTAACCGCTTAGCTGGAGAGGAGGGAACTGTTCTCAGATACATGGGAAACGAACTTGGAGTAATCCTTCCCGGATTTAACAGAAAGAGCACATTAAACAAAGCCGAGGCCATACTTAAAATGTTTAATGAACTGGATATATCTACAGCCACAGGAGACAAAACAGTTTTTCTTTCCATGAGCATTGGAGCTACCCTTTTTCCTGAACACGCAGATATTGCTGATGACCTTATATCAAAGGCTCATGATCTGCCCCTAAAGGGAAGAGCTAAAGGGGGAAACATAATACTATTCCCGGAGGATCTTGACTGATAATGACAACACCACTAAAAGGCAATATCCTTGAAAATGTTGATATATTCCAGGGACAAACAAAGGAACACCTGGATCTCATAGCTGCAGAAATGAAAACCCGCGTACATCAAAAAGGGGACATGCTTTTCCGCGAGGGCGATTCAGGAGATGAACTCTTTATAATAATAAGTGGCACAGTAGCAGTTTTTATTACAGATGATGAGGATCAGGAGGTGCTGCTTTCCGAATTAGGACAGGGCAGCTATTTTGGGGAGATGTCTATTATTGAAGAAGCGCCCAGATCAGCCTCCTGTCGCGTTATTGAAGATGGAGAGTTTATGGTTCTCCATTCTGCAGATTTTTTTCGCATAAAACACACCCTTCCAGGACCAGCTGTAAAAATACTGAACAATATGCTTTCAATTATTGTTAAAAGGCTGATGAGCACAGGTGCTTTTATCACTCAGATGGTACAATGGGGTGAGGATTCAAGAAAAAGAGCCATTACAGATCCGGCAACAGGTCTTTTTAACAGAAGGTATCTTGAGGATTCTTTTGAAAGCCTTTTTAACATGACTAAAACCTCTGGAGGTTTTTTAACTTTTGTTATGTTTGATATGGACAGATTTGGTGCGCTCAATACCAGGTATGGACAGGAGTTCTGTGATGGGCTTATTGTTGAATCAGCCTCTGTTTTTAAAAAAGTTTTTCCTCCTGAGGATATACTTGTAAGATACGGTGGAGATGAGTTCATCTTTCTTCTTCCAGGCTCAAATGTTAAAGCTGCACAAAAAAAATGTGATGCCCTTTGTGAAGCAATAAGAAATATGCGTTTCCCTGAACATGAGGAGTTGCGCCTCACATGCAGCATGGGATTTGCCACCTTTCCGGAGAACGCCTTTTCATCTGATCAGCTTATGGACAGATCTGACAAAGCCCTGTACCAGGCAAAGGAAAAGGGACGGGACATGGCACTCCCCTATTCCCCGGATATGAAAGATCTGCCTAAAGAAGAGGTTTGATTCTTTTACTTAACAGCATATTTCCTTATATTCCGGCCGCCGTCTACATAAATTGTTTGCCCTGTAATGAATTCACTTTTTAAAAGAAAAAGCACAGCCTCAGCAATATCTTCCGGTCCTCCATGGCGCTTTAAAGGCAAAGAGCCCTTCATGCGATCAAGATAGGCCTCGGTCTCCTCAGGTGGTGGAAGAACAAGCCCAGGAGCAACAGCATTAATACGCAGATCAGGTGCGTACTCCATTGCTGTCATGGCAGTAAGCACTGAAAGCACATGCTTGCTGAGGATATATGCTGCATGTTTAAAATCATATCCTTTAATTCGGGTATCCAGCATATTTATAACAGATCCACGTCCTGCCATACTATGAAATGACCTTGTAAGAACAAAAGGAACCCAGGCGTTTATACGCATATTGTGAACCACATCATCAAACTCCATGGTGTCAAGGGTTCCTGCAGGAAAAATCGATGCATTGTTAATAAGGATATCTATCTTTCCGGAAAGCTCAATTGCCCGCTTTATCAGGTTTTCGCTCTCAGCTTCGCTTTCAAAATCAGCCTTGATTTTCCATGCCTTTACACCCTCTGCCCTGATGCTCATACAAAGCTCTTCTGCCTCTTCCTCTGATGAGTTAAAATGAACAAGAATGTTTACACCTTCTGAAGCTAATGCAAGGGCTATTTGGCGACCAAGCCGTTTGGCTGCACCAGTGATTAAGGCGGTTTTACCATTTAAATTTGATTTTGACATGGGTTGATTTTTCCGGTTTTATTTTATAAAATTTTCAGGAGATCTAAAAATTATTTTTCAATATAATTTTTTAAAATCAATATCTATAACTAATCTATAATAACAACCTGTTTTGACAACACCGTTTTTATTGCCACAAATAGGTATTTTTTGGGAAAATCTGGAAAATCAAAATTTCCTGCTTGAACTTTGTTCAAATAATTCAATAATACGATTGATATCTAAAAAAATCTACCTCCGTATTATTTTTTAACATTGTCTTATTTTCAAGAAATTAATTCTTTAAAAAGACACATATGCTATAATAAAAAAGATAAAGGACAAGCATATAGGATGAATGACATAAAAGAACTTACTGAAAAATATAGAATCAATAGAGCTAATTATTTAAAAGCAGATTATAACGAAACCCAATTACGGACAGATTTCCTAGAACCATTATTTGAGATATTAGGATGGGATATTAAAAACAATCTGGGAAAACCTACCAATGAAAGAGAAGTTTTAGTTGAAGAAGCTCTTCGAGAAGATGTTTACAATAATATCAAAAAGCCAGACTATACCTTCAGACTTTTTTCAGAACGAAAGTTCTTCTTAGAGGCTAAGAAACCGAGTGTTAAAATTGAAAATGATCCTGAACCTGCAAAACAGGTTCGTAGATATGGTTTTACTGCCAAACTCAAAATATCGGTTCTCTCTAACTTTGAACATTTAATTATTTATGACTGCTCCCAAAAAGTAGATAAAGATGATACAGCAACGAAGGCACGAATAAAACTTTACCATTATACAGAATATGAAAAAGCATTTGAAGAAATTCAAAAACAACTTAGTCATAAAGCAGTTTACACAGGTGAATTTGATGAAACATGGAAAGAAATTGAAAATCAAATCAAGCTTTCCAGTGTTGATGATTTATTTTTGAAACAAATCAACGAATGGCGTTTAATTCTTGGGAAAGAAATCTATTCTCACCAAAATCAATTAGATGAAGTCCAATTAAATGATATCGTACAAAGCTATATCAATAGCATTATTTTCCTCAGGGTGTGTGAGGACAGAAATATTGAAACTTATAAAACGCTCCTGAGCTATGCAGAAAATAAAGACTTCAAATCACTTATTCAAAAATTCAAAGAAGCTGACAGAAGATACAATGCAGGATTATTTAACCATGCATTGACCGAAGAAATTATCACTAACAATAATTCAAATTTTTGGACAATCATCAAACAACTCTATTTCCCTGAAAGCACTTATTCATTTGCCGTTTTTGCTTCCGACATTCTCGGAAATATCTATGAAATTTTCCTTGGCGAACAACTTAAAATAAATAATGGAGAAATCACGATTGAAAAAAAGCCCGAACACATTGACAGAGATATTGTAACCACGCCAATATTTATCATTCAGGATATTCTTAAGGAAACTGTTGCAAAATATTGTGAAGAAAAAACCGATACTGAAATACTACATTCTACTTTTGCTGATATTGCTTGTGGCTCAGGAGCATTTTTGCTTGAAACTTATCAATTTTTACATGACGTATTAGTTGATTACTATTTAAAAAATAATCCTGCCGAATTAATACAAACAACAATTAGCACTTATAAACTTAAATTTTCAACCAAACGACAACTTTTAACCAACTGTATTTTTGGAATTGATAAAGACTACAATGCAGTTGAAGCATGCAAATTTGGTTTATTGCTAAAATTATTAGAAAATGAAGATATTCACACCATTCTAACTCCTGCTCTTCCAAATATTGATAAAAATATCTGTTTTGGGAATAGTCTTCTAGATTTTGAAAAAACACCTGTCGAAAGCCGACAAGACATCAACCCTTATGATTTCAGCGAAACCAAATTTGATGTAATTATTGGCAATCCACCTTATATGACAACTGAACACATAAAGCAATTCACACCATTGGAATTGCCTTTATATAAAGCACATTACCAATCCGCTTACAAACAGTTCGACAAATATTTCTTGTTCATAGAAAGAGGATTAAATTTACTCAAGCCAAATGGATTTTGCGGTTACATTGTCCCAAGTAAATTCACAAAAGTTGGTGCAGGAAAAAATTTAAGAAAATTTTTAACTTCAAAAAAACAGATAGAACAGATAATCTCCTTTGGACAAAATCAAATTTTCCATGATAAAACAACTTACACTTGCTTATTAATCCTCAAAAAAACAGAACAAAAAGCTCTGAACTATTTGGAAGTTCAGTCTTTGAAGGATTGGAAAACAAGGAATATAACATTTCTAGATTATGATTCCATAGAATATAAAAAGTTAGATGATAATGGTTGGGTTTTAGTTCCAGGAAATTTGAAATCAATTTTTGAAAAAATTACTAATCAATCTATTACATTAGAATCGTTAATCGGTTCAGAGAATATTTACAACGGTATACAAACAAGTGCCAACAATATTTATATTCATACAGCAACAAATGAAGATGAACAATTTTACTACTTCACAAAAGATAATATTAATTGGAAAATAGAAAAAGAATTAACCCGACCTTATTTCAAAACATCCAGTGGCTCTGATAACCTAAATACTTATAGACCTTTTTCACCAAATGCTTTTGTCATCTATCCTTATTTGAAAACAGATAAAGGCATTCATTTTGTTAAAATTAAAAAATTAAAATCAGATTATCCTAAGGCTTATGCTTATCTAAATTATTACAAAGAAGAATTGAGTAATCCAAAAAGAGATATAAAACCTGCTCCTGAAACAGAAAACGAATGGTATAGATATGGAAGGCACCAAAGCTTAGATAAATGTGACGTACCTGCAAAAATAATAGTTGGAGTTCTTTCACAAGGTGACAAATATGCCATTGATTATAATGGTACATTAATTTCATCAGGTGGGACAGCTGGATATTGCATGATTACTTTACCAGATGATTTTAAATATTCTATTTATACCATCCAGGCCTTT
>JBBAGC010000155.1:0-5691 GCA_041655115.1 Spirochaetota bacterium
CCAGTATATAAGTGAAGAGGAAGAACCCAATGATAAATATACAGATGCCAATCTGATTAGCAGTGGTGTGCAGCTCTATGGGTTTTATTCCCCAGGGCAAAACCTGCTGAATGAACAAAATGAATTAAGGGAAGAGGACTGGTTTAAATTCATAGTTGAAGAGGACGAGGAACTTCCTCTTATTGCAGACATTCACCTGAAAGGTGTTTCTGGTGTTGATTCTGTTTTGAAGCTATTTAATAGTGAATTAAACGAAAT
Organism: Spirochaetota bacterium; assembly: GCA_041655115.1. Taxonomy (GTDB): domain Bacteria; phylum Spirochaetota; class UBA4802; order UBA4802; family UBA5550; genus JBBAGC01. The sequence continues at coordinate 259 of JBBAGC010000155.1, forward strand.
TGCCTTATCAGACAGTTCAGAAATAGGTGGAGATGAAGCCATAACAGGCCTGGGCATTAGTAACCCTGGAACATACTATATTCAGATTTTTTCAAAAAATTATCAGTATAACAATAATGAACCCTATTTTATTAACTTCTCCCTAAGTAAACATGAAGCTGGTACTGAACTTGAAGACAACAATACCATTGACAGGGCAAATTTAATTCCAGGCAATGAAATTCGGGGAAAAATAAATTACGCTGATGATGTGGATTTTTTTCTATATCATCCTGAAACAAAAAACAGCCTGTATAGAATTGAGCTTATACCTCCGCTATCAATTGATTCTGTAATTACTGTTTATGATGAAAAAAAACACAGGATAATTGAAGCAGATAATACAGGAACAGGTGAGGTTGAGGTTATTCCCAATCTGCTCCTGTCAGGGCCTGCCTATTTTGGCGTATCTTCCAGATCCGGCTTTGACAACAATTCAGACTATATTTTGCGGATTACACCTTTTAAAGCTGAAAGTCCCATGGAAAAGGAACCCAACAACAGCAAGGAGGAAGCAAATTTAATTGATAAAAGAATTACAGGATATATCACAGGAAAAGATGATATTGATTACTTCCTTGTAAGGCATAAAACAAGACAACGCCTCAAGGTTAAAATAAAAGGCGTTAAAAACGGAACAATAAAAGTTTCCACTACTGATCCTCTTGGCTATATTATAAGAACAGTTGAAGTTAAGGATGATCAGGAAGTTGAAGTAGTTGAGACATTTGATACAAAAGGGTATATTATTGTTGAACCTGTAAAAGCAGCATATGATGATCCATACCACATAACAATTGAGGAAGCAGGATGAGGACAAAATCATTTCTATTTGTTTTTTTATTAATTCTCATTTCAGCAGGATGTTCCACTACAGGGAAGGAAGAATTTTATTCCTATACTCCTGAAATATCAACAAATAAAATAAATTTTACACTCACAGCATATGACACTGATATTGATAATCCGGCAATGGACAGACGCTGTTATTACCGTGTTTATATTAATAAAATAGATTCAGGAAGAACAACAACAGGCCTGGAATCACAGGAAAAATATTTTGAAACAGCCCTTTCTCCAAACAGACACCTTATAAAACTGGAAAAATGGGTTCTTGATGAAGAGCAGGGACGCTATTTAAAAGTAAACAACATTGAGCAGCCCAAGCCTGACTTTATTTATATTACTGTTACAGAATCAGCAAAAATTAAAGTTACAATGAGCTCAACCAGATTTGGAAATGCAGCTTTTAGCAAGAATATAGAATAAATCAAAGGGGATAGTTTTTTAACTGCTCCCCTTGAAAAATAAAATTAGTCTTTTGCTATGCTTTTTTCTTCTGATTTATAGTATGCTTTTACAACTTTAAATGGAACATCATAATCCTGGCGTGCATTCCATAAAAAATATCCTCTTACGCCTGAATCATGAACAGCTTTAATCTGCTCATTTATGTACTTATCATAGGGCATGCCATACAGCCTCATCTGAAAAGCCTGAATCCAGGTAACTATTTCCGCATTTTTAGCACGCTCTTTTGCTTTTTTTGATGTCATTAAAACTGTATTATATGGATCAGTTTGCAATTTTTTACTCCATGTATAATGTGAAGGATAAGCCATGGGGCAGATGAAGTCCACAACCTTGTCCATACTTTCCATTTGCTGTCCTATAATATCATCTTTATTAAGAGGGATTCGCCCAAACACATCAGCAGCAATTTTAACATTATATGGCTCAAGCTGTTTTCTTGCCCTTAGAATAAAATCCTCAATAAACTTATATCTTTGTGAATTGGAAAGGTGTCTGTTTTTGTTGGAATCGTCAAATCGGATATAGTCATATTGAATTTCCTTAAATCCATTTTTACAGGCACTTTCAGAAATATCAAGCTTCTCCTGTAAATAAGCTTCTGATACTGGCCAGTTTTTTAATCCATCAGGAAATATTACAATACGCGCAACAGGGTGAATCCCATTATCAATGCAGTATTTTACATTTTCATCTGGTACTATACTTTTTCTGTAATTTGAGCCCTGAACATCAAGGACAAAAGAGTTGATATTTGAATCTTTTGCCAATTCAACAAACTTTTTGAGTGTTTCCATATTGCGAGCTGATGCTACATTAAGATAAATTCCCCTGTAAAAATCAGGGAAGACATATTCTTTAGTAGCAGTTTTTATAGATTTTTCGTTATCAGGTTTCTGTTCTTCTGAATTCAGATTCTGGGCACTGATATATTGATAGGTAAAATTTGCAGCAACAACCAGTACTAATAAAGCAGAAAAGATTACTAAAAACTTTTTCATGTTCACCTCAGATTTTTGATAAGTACTTTTATAACTCTTCATTTATTTTATCGACCTAAAGCAAAGGGTATAGTCTATTTTAACCTTAATTTGTCAAAAAATATTTGTTTATAAAAAATTAAAATACCTTAATAAAAGAAAATATATAATTTTATTGTTGATTTTTACTATAAAAGCATTGTAATTAATAAAGAAGGCTTTACCCTAAGGAATAGTCTGGTTTAATGACATTAAATCAAACACGATATTACACATACTTATAGTGATCTTTTAAATTTGGTGATGAAATAGTAGACTTATATAAATAAACAATTATATTTAAGTAACTTTATAAGATATGAGCTACTCTAAATACCAGAAGGAAGTAAGTTTTTGATTTCAAACAAATCTATTGAATATATAAGAACCCATACAAGAATAGAAGAAATAGTACTTAAATACGTACCCTCTTTAAAAAAAAGAGGGAAAAACTATATAGGACTGTGCCCTTTTCATAAGGAAAAAACCCCTTCATTTTCGGTTTCACCAGAAAAACAGATTTTTAACTGCTTTGGATGTAATACAGGTGGTAATGTAATAACATTTATATCAAAAATAGAAAATCTGACATTTGCTGAAAGCGTAAAGCATTTGGCCAAAATAGCAGGAATAGAGATTGAGTACGATGGAAAAGGACATGACAATTCTTCAATTGAACAAATACGAAGAATAAACAGATATACCATGAATTTTTATCATAGTTATCTTAAATCAGCTGGAGGCGAAAAAGGATTATCCTACCTTGTGTCAAGGGGTGTTGATCAGGCATCTATTGAAAAATTCAAGCTTGGCATGGCACCTGACTCATGGGAAATGCTGACAAAAAGCCTTATGAAAAATAAAGCTGATATTGCCATCTGTGAAAAAATTGGACTTTGTGCAAAGTCAACAAAAAACAGGCAAGAAAACAACAGGGAGCATTATTACGACAAGTTTAGAAACAGAGTCATGTTTCCGATTTTTGACAGAACAGACAATGTTGCAGGGTTTGGTGCCAGATCAATAGATGAAAAACAGCAGCCAAAATACCTGAACTCCTCTGAATCTGAAGTATATCAGAAAAAAAATATACTATATGGTCTCAACTTTGCCCAGGATGAAATAAGAAATATGGACAGGGCTATAATAGTGGAGGGGTATCTGGATGTTATAGGCTGCCATCAGCAGGGATTAAAAAATGTAGTAGCACCCCTTGGAACAGCCCTTACAGAAAATCAGGTAAGGCAGCTTTCCCATCTGTGCAATGAAATAATTATGTTGTTTGATTCAGATTCAGCTGGAATAAACGCAGCTTTACGCTCTATCACCACCTCTGAAATGTTCAACATATCTATAAAAATTGCACTTTTGCCTAATGGTGATCCCTTTGATTATATTAAGGCTCATGGGCTTATGGGGCTGATGATAATAATAGACAAGGCAAGCAATCCTTTGGACTTTCAGTTTCAAAATATAATTGCCAGGAACAAGGGTAAGGATAAACTTTTATATCTCAAAGAATTTTTTGAAATCATTGAAAAACTGGAATTATCCACACACAGGGATTACTGCTTTAAAAAAATAAATGAACTTCTTGCACTTAATGAGGAGTCTCTGAGAATAGATTTTGATAAATATCTTAAGGATAAAAAAGGATGGCACTATCCATCTAAAGAAGAAAAAAGAAACAATAAACCTGAACATCTTCCATATGAAACACGTTTATTCAGAGATCTGATTGAACTTATAATCAACAACCCTGTAATAACCGGAGATGTGCTTATGGATTTTTCACCTGATGATTTTAAAGATCCTTTGGCTAAAACAATCTTTAGCAGAATAGGGCAAATCTATAAAGAAGAAAATGAACTTAAAATTGATAAATTATTTGACTTTTTTGATAAAGAAATAGAAATGGACTTTTTGAACAGGTCTATTCAAAAAAGAACTACAATAGAAGACCCTAAGGCCGCTTACACTGAAATCTATGTGAACTTTAAGCTACAGGATATTGATAACAAAATTTCAAAATACGCTGAAATGATTAAAGAATCAGGCAGTGACAAACTTGAGTATCTTGCCGAAATCGAAATTCTCAGAAGAGAGAAGGAAAAACTTTCAAATTATATATATAATCGTGGTTCATTAATAAAGAACTGATGTTTAATCTTTGATTTAAAGACGATAATTTATTATACTTAAAATTAATATTACAGGATAATAAGGAAATATGAGCAAAGGTGATTTAGTATTAGAAAATATAACTGAAGTAAAAAAACTCATTGAGCTTGGCAAAGCCAATAATGAAATTACTTATGACGAGATCAACGATATACTTCCTGACAAGCTGCTTAACTCTGAAAAGATAGATGACATTTTTATTCTTCTTAATCAGCTTGGAATTGAAGTAGTAGAAGATTCTACGCGTAAGGCAGCTCCTGAGGTTGCTGTAAAGAAAAAAGCTTCCACTACAAGAAAAGCAGCTTCTGCAAATGAAGATACCTCACACGTTGATGATCCCATACGTTTATATTTAAAAGAAATAGGAAAGGTTTCTCTTCTATCCGGAGAGCAGGAGGTTGATCTTGCAAAGCGCATTGAAGATGGTGAAATACTTATTGAAAAAGCTGTAATTACATCTACGCTTCTTATAAATGAGCTGATAAAAAACCACTCCAAAGTTATAAGCGGGAAAATCAAACTTACTGATATTTTAAAAATTAACAGGCTTTACTATTTTTCATCAATTGATCTTACCGGACTTGAAAATAAATATACAACCAAGATGAAGATTATCATTGAAGAAGATTCAAAAATAATCAAGCTTCAAAACAAATTAAAAAGATACGATAATACCTCTCCTGAATTTGATAAAATCAATGAGGATATTAAAAAAGCACAGGCTAAAATACGACAGGCTGTTGAGGAGCTTGAAATTAGTGAAGATGAAATTTCAAAAATTTCAAACAAAATACAGTCAATGGTTAAAAGAATTGATGAAACCAACAAGTTTTTCTCAGAAATTGAAGAAAGATACAATAAAGATATAAAAGAACTTAAACAC
>JBBAGC010000156.1:0-5658 GCA_041655115.1 Spirochaetota bacterium
AGCTTTTTTAATATCTTCTTCGGCTTTGTCCAGATTTGAAAGATGAAAATAGCAGGTGCCCCGTTTTATTAGTGTATTGTTTAATTGTGTTTCATTAATAAATCCATAGTCAATTGCATTTGAAAAATTGTTTGCAGCAGTTCTGTAGTTTCTGTTTTTAAAATTTATATCACCAACAATAAGCTGTAGATCATAATAGAATGGTATTTTGGTTGTAATTTCACCCAGATAATAAAGGGCATCATTTTCATTTTGTTCTTTATATGCTTTCATTCCAAGCTCAAATTTTGGAGCAAGAAAATTTCTGTCCAGGTTTATTGCTTCTCTAAAGTTTTTTTCTGCTTCTGCGCTGTTTCCTTTTTTATGAAGTTCCATTGCGGCTTTATATTTTTCAATTGCATCCTGATTATTTGTCCATAAAAGCCGGTTTGTAATAGAATTGATTTTATTTTTTGCAGATGATGCACCTGTTTTTATCCATAACTCCTTACAGTAAAAAACCACGCTGTTTAAATCATTTTTTTCTTCTGAAAAAATAATCAGGTTCCAGTAGGCATTTACCATGTATTTTTTTGTCATACTTTTTGTTACTGCAATTTTAAAATATTCAGCAGCCTTATCATAGTTATTTTCAATCTTTTCTATTTCGCCAAGAAAATAATAGGAGTCACCTCTGTCAGCTGCTTCTATGTCTTTGAGGAAAAGTTCCCTGGCTTTTTCATAATTTCTGTAAACATAGGCATTTCTTCCAAGCGAGTGGTATCCCTGTGCAAACAGAGGGGAGGCAAGTAAAGTTACTGCAAGTATAAAAGAGATTCTTTTTTTCATCTTATGGCCATTTTCAGGATTCATACATTATTATTAAGGTGTAAAAAATAGTTTCATTTGTCAAGTGTTAAGAAGATCAAAAATATTTTAGGGGGCAGATGAAATCCTGGAACTTCATCTGCCCTGATAATTATAGCTTTTTAATATTTTCTATAATAAACCTGTCTATTGCGTTTGTTGAGCTGGATGTCCACAAAACTGCCTCTTGTATTTGGGATTGAGTTCCTCCATTTTTGCTATCCAGGGATTTTCTTTTTTCAATATCAGAAATGAAAATTGAAAAGATATACTTCTTTCCGGAATTTGCATAGAAAAAACCTGTTAAAGCTGATGCAAAAAATATGTTCCCGGTTTTTGCATAAACCCTCATTGCTGCATCAGGGCTGTCCATCCTTGCTGTCATTGTTCCTTCAAAACCGGATAAAGGCAGGTAAAAGTCGGCCTCTTTTTCGTGCAGCATTTTTTTGTCAGCATATATCAATATAGCTGCTGCCTGCTCAGGTGTAACACGCCCTGTAGAGGTTAGCCCTGAACCGTTTTCCAGGTGAAAATCTGCCCAGTCTATTTGGGTGAATCGTTTTTTGTAAAAATCCTCTATAGGCTCCATGGAGTTTTTATACTCACCTGTTGCTTTGATAATTGAGGTTGTTGCTATAAGTTCAGCAGTTGTGTTATTGCTGCTGTGGAGCATATCCCTGATAATTGTAGATATGTTTGTGCTTTTTGAAAGGGCAATTTTTTTTGTTTTTGATGGAGCAATACCTGCCTTTGGATCAGGTATTGTGATACCATGAATTTTGCAGATTTGCTTAAATGTCCATGCTGTAAATAGCGCTGGGTTTTTAACAGGCAGCTGCTGTCGTGGAATTATTCCTTTTTCAGGAAAAGCCCAGATTTCCCTGTTGGAATTGCTGCTGAATTTTATGGGACGATAAGTCGGGAAACCGCTGTAACGCCTTGTGCTGTGAAGATTGTTGGGCGGCATAATACTATACCCTGTCACACGGCCTTCATTGTTTTTTAACTGCACAGAATAAACAAGGTTGTTGTTAAGGTTCAGGGCACTAAGGCCTGTATTGTATCTTGCTTCAGGGGACATGCTTTCATCTATCATGTTTTTGCTTGGGAAAAGGGATTCATCATAAAAAAAAGACCCCTCTATCTGTTTAATTCCCTTTGCCTTGAGCTGCTTTACAAGCTCAATAAGTTCTGAAATTGTGAGAGAGGGATCACCCGAACCTTTCAGGTAAAGATTTCCATTAAGCTGGTTGTCTTTAATTTTTCCGGTATATAATATTTCTGTTTCAAAGTTAGCTTCTTTTTTGAAATTCTCAAGTGCATAAATGGCTGTAAAAAGCTTTGTAATAGATGCAGGTATAAAACTTTTTTTACTATTGTGAGCTTTAACAACCCTGTTTTCGGATATATCATAAATTAAATATCCATAGTTTGAGGGGGGAAAGCTGTCTATTTTATAATCAGATGCTTCTGCTGGTATTTGCAGAATTATATCTTCAGGATTTATCTGGTTTTTGCAACCTGAATAAAGAAGAACAAGTGTTAAAATGGTAAAACTAAAGATTGCAAACCTGTTAATTTTAAGTTTCAATTTTTTATTCCTTTAAACAGTAAAATAATTTTTTTAACAATTCTTATTTATAAAAAATTGGCAATGCATTTTGTTTAGTCAAGAAATATTAAAAAGAATTTTCTTCTATAATGTTTGACTTATATTGCTATAGCATTATTTTGCATAGATATTAATCTCAGGGGGTATTCATGGCATCGCTTGTAAGGTCAACAGGTATAGTGGCTCTTTCAACCCTGTGCAGCCGGATCCTTGGTCTTGTAAGGGATGTGTTAATGGCTGCAACTTTTGGGGCTGTTAGAACAGCTGATGTTTTTTATATAGCTTTTATGATACCAAACCTTTTTAGGCGACTTGTTGCTGAAGGTGCTTTGACCATATCCTTTGTTCCTGTTTATACAGAAACTCTTATCATAGAAGGCGAAGAGGAGGCATTAAAGCTTGCGCAAAAAACTTTGACAATTCAGTTTGTAGCCATATTCCTTATAGTTTTGCCAGGAATTATTTTTACACCCTGTCTTATGAAATTATTTTTTGGCAGAGCTGATTCTGCTGAAATTTTTAACTTATCAGTGAACCTTACCAGGTTTATGTTCCCCTATCTTTTTTTTGCCGGTTTTGTGGCTTTTGCAATGGGTTTTTTTAACTCAAGGGGACATTTTTTTGCTCCTGCTTTTTCACCTGTATTGCTGAATGTGGGAATAATTACAGGGATAATTATTTTTAGTCATTTTTTTAAGGAGCCCATCTTTGGTGTTGCTTTAGGAGTTATTGCTGGAGGAGTTTTTCAACTGCTTTTGCAAATACCTTATATGGTAAAGAAAAATTTCAAATTGAAATTTTCTTTTGATCTGAATCATCCTGGAATAAAAAAGATATTCAGAATGCTTGGTCCAGCATTGTTTGGCATAGCCATTTATCAGATAAATGTGCTTGTGGGTAATCTTCTTGCAACAATGCTTCCTGCAGGTAGTGTTTCATATATTTATTATACAAGCAGGCTGACCGAGCTTGTGCTTGGGGTTTTTATTGTTTCAATAGGTAATGTAATTTTGCCTGAAATGTCCAGGCTTTCTCTTCTTGAGGACAGGAGCAGGTTTAAAAAATTGTTTTCTGATTCTGTGTCTTCTGCTCTGTTTCTTGCTGTGCCTGCTTCTGCTGCTTTGATTGTTGTTGGCCTTCCTGTTATATCTGTGGTGTTTATGCGTGGCAGGTTTACATTTGCAGATGTTGGATTAACTCACTTTTCTCTCATATATGCAAGTTTTGGTATTATATTTGTTGCAATTCTAAGGATTCTTGTTCCTGCCTTTTATTCAATGAAGGATACTAAAACTCCGGTTTATTCAGCAGCAGTATCATTTGTAATCAATGCGTCTCTTGGATATGTGTTAATGCATACCAGCCTTAAACATGCAGGGCTTACCCTTGCCGGAAGCATAGCAGCAGCAGTTCAGGTGATTATTCTTTTTGCTGTGCTGAAAAAAAGAATAGGTGCAATAGACTGGAAAGGTATAGGAGGTTCATTCTTTAAGTATATTACAGCAGCATTAGCAATGTCCGCTGTAATATATATAATTTCAGGCTTTGCAGACTGGCAGAATGACAGCTTTGTTTTCAGGATGCTGATTATTGTACTGGTAATAGTTTCCGGCTCTGCTGTATATTTTTTATTATGCTACATGCTCCGCTCAAGGGAGATGCTTTATTTATCTGAAAAAATAAAAAATAAATTTATTTCAAAGCCTCAGAAGCCTTAATGGCAAGTGCTGCTATAGTAAGGCTGGGATTTACAGATCCTCCGGATGGCATTACGCTTGCATCTATTACATAGAGGTTGTCCATTCCCCATACCTTACAGTTTTCATCAACAACTGAATTCGATGGGTCAGTGCCCATTCTACATGTGGCAAGCCCATGAGAAAATGTTTCAATAGGCATGGAATAGAAAAACAGAGCTCCTGCTTTTTTAAGTATTTTTTTTGCCTCTGAATAGAGTGCATCTCTTGCTGCTAAATCCCTTTTGTTATACCTGTGAAAAATCTGTAAATTGGGCACTCCATATTTGTCGGTTTTTGCAGGATCAATAAACACCCTGTTTTCAAACTGGGGTGTGTCTTCTGCAATACAAAGCAGGTTAATGAGGTAATCTGACACAACAGCAGCTATGTTTTTTAATCCCCATGGAGCATTAGCCTTGATTACACCTTTGCCAATGCTTGAAACATCCTGGAGAAGTCCCCATGGACCTTCAGGTTTCTTTTTTCCTGTGGGGTCACCATTGTAAAAATCAGGTATGCCTATCTGTTTCTGGAGTGTTTTTTCAGTGTTGGATTTGGAAAGAAATATTCCTGCAACAACCCCATTTATGTGGCGCATCAAATATCGCCCTATGTTATTGTTTCCGGTAATTTTATCAATGCCGGAAACAAGGAGAAGGTGAGGCGAATAGAGGGCTCCTCCTGCTACTATTATATTGTCACCTGCTACAGTAAATTTATTATTAGTACGCTGTTCTATAATATCAACTGAAACAGCCTTGTTTTTTACTGTGTTTATTTTTATAGCCCTTGCCTGATCAAGAATATCAATGCCCTTCTTTTTAGCTTCTGGCAGCACTGTTACTGTAAGGTCATTTTTTGCTTCGATTTTACAAAGGTAATGATCGCATGTTGAACATAATATGCATTTTTCTTTACCATGCTTTCCAGAGAAGTTAATTGCCATTGGAAGAAAAAAGGGATTTAGCCCCAATTTTTTTGAAGCTTCCCAGAGTTTTTTTGATGGTGATGAAAGCTTTGTGCTGGGCGGTTGAGGGTAGTCTCCCTTCATTGGAGGCTCTGTAATATCCTTTCCTTTTATTCCTGCTATTTTAAGGAGATTTTCTGCTTTGGTATAATAGGGTTCCAGTTCCCTGTACCCATAGGGCCAGGCGCATGAGGAATCTTTCGTTGCTCCATCTACAGCTGGGGCTCCGTTAAAATCCTCTTCACGCATCCGAAATGAAACAGCACCATAAAAAGTGGACATACCTCCTACTGTATCATCAGGCCACATTGTATCTATTTTACCTTTTTTCTGATCTACATAAAAGGGTGTTTCACCCCTGTACATTGGATCTTTGAGATGGAGCCTTACCTCATCCCAGCATGAATCATCTCTGACAGGCCATTTCCCTCTTTCAACTATTAGTACGTCTTTACCAGCTGATGCAAGGGTATGGGCTGCTATTGATCCGCCAA
>JBBAGC010000157.1:0-5648 GCA_041655115.1 Spirochaetota bacterium
CACAGATGGAGTAAAGAAAACATACGCTAAAATTCTCTTTCCCCTGTCATAAAAATCAGTCCAGACGCCTGGCTCTTCGCTTTTCAAGGGGATAAACAGTATCTGTTGAATCAATCTCCCCTAATACTTCCCTCCTTACAGGTTCAGCATAGCAAATATAGGTATCAGCCTCCTTAACCTGAAATATTTCTTTTACCCGCCTTATATCTCCAGTGCTTTTTGATCTCTCATTCCTGAATATAACAAGATCAGACCCTTCTTCAACTCCATCCATAAGGCCAAGATTAACAACAATCCCATCGTCCCTGATCTTCAAAACCCTTCCACTGTATGGAATTGTGTTAAAAATTTTCCTGGCACTATTCATTGCAACATGGTTTATACTTCCCTTACCCTTTGCACTTTCAGAAAACTCCGCAATAATATAACCCTTTTCCAAATCAAGAACCTTGCAATCAAGGCTGATGTAGTTATCATTTTCAAAAATTTCACCATAAACAATATAATCATATTTTCGCCCACCCTTTAAAGCAGCCTCTTTTAAATACCTTATAGCATCAAAAATATCATTGCCCCCGCTTTTAAGCGAACCAGCAAGCTCCTCCCTTTCCCTTAAACCAGCAAGGTCCATTCTGCCATACTGCTGCAATGCAAAATGAATATTTCTAGCTGCAACCCTTCCTGCATCAGGGTGTTCTGTTATTTTTCCTGCACTGTTAAAGTTAAGAACAAGTATGGAGGGAACATTTCGCGGCACAGGTTCAGCAGAATAGCCTTCTCTATGATAAAGCCTGTCCCTTCTTTTAATAATAGCAACATTAAGCATATCCTGGATTTTATTTTCAGGATAATGGGTTAAAAGCTGTTTAATTTCATCAATATAAAGCCTGTTGTAATTCAAAATATCATAATATTTAATAAGCTCCTCACGAACCTCCCTGTTAAAAGGATTAAGCAAAAGGGAACGCCTTAAAAAATAAATAACATTTTCGTGCAGGCTCTCCTTCATGTAAGATGATGCAAGGTCAAAATTCTCCCTGCTTAGCATAACCCTGGCAGGATGAGCGGTTTTGTAGTCATTAAAAACAAGAAAGTCCTCCAGGGATGCCTTTAAAATCGAGTCAGATGGATACCTGGAATATGCCTCAAGCATATACTCAAGTGTTTTGGAAGTATCTCCTGTCAAAGCAGAAGCAAATGCCAGGCTGTATAAAGACGCCTTGTTTTTAACAACAGACAATGCCTTTGAAAAATATTTAACAGCATCATCTGCTGCATTAACATTTATGCTTAAGCCTTCTCCAGAAGAAACCAGCTTGTTGTGTGCAAAATGCCTCTCTTCTTCAAGGGAAATGAGACCCATATCCATATTAGCCCTGAAACTTGAAGGATTGATAGACAAAGCCCTGTTGTAGGATTCCTTTGCCTCAGCAATAGACGAAATATCACCTGTGAGCATAAAATTTTTAAAAAGAAGACTCCCATACCTTATATGCCCAAGGGGAGATTCCCTGTTTGTATCAATAGCTTTTTCAACAAATGAACGCGCCTCTTTAAGCCTCATTTCATCTGTTTTAATATCTGCCATTAAAAGAAGAGATTCAAAATGGTAAGGGTTAGTTCTGAATATATTTTCAAGCTTTCTCTCTGCCCATATTCTTTTACCCATCATATAATATGCATAGGCAAGACCATACTCTGATTCTATGGATTTACCGGAAATTTCAAAAGCCCTGTCAAAATAATTTATAGCCTCACTAAAGCGGCCCACATCAGAAAGCACCATGCCCATGCCATTCAATGCATCTACTGATTTTTCATCCTGCCTTAAGGCATCTGTAAACATCTCTATAGCCAGATCATAGGATGAGAGCGCATAATGGGAACGCCCTGCGCCTATAAGAGAATCAGTATAGCGGGGATTAAGCCTGAGAGATGAGGTAAAGTTTAAAAGCGCCCTTTGATACTCAGCTCTGTTATAATAATCCCACCCCTCCTTATTCAGAGAAATGGCATTTTGAGCATGGAGCAAAAAAACCCCTGTAAAGAAAATCAAAAAAATTATTGCAATAACCGTTGTTTTTTTATATTTATTCAAGTTAAACCTCAAATATAAGCCTGAAAAAATTTCAATGTAAATTATACAGGAAAATACTCACACGTCAACTAATATTCAAATAAGAAATTCTGTTTGACCAGTTAAAGAGCATGGTTTACACAGAACCAGGCTAAAATTTTTACTGATTTAAGATTCCATATATTCCGGAGCCAGACTTGTCCAAAAAAATTATTATTTCCAAAAACTACAAAAAGACAAATCCCCTGATTGCCCTGACCCTTTCATTTTTTTTTACAGGCCTGGGACAGGTCTATGCAGGGAATTTTTACAGAGGCACAATATACCTTCTGCTTAAACTTGTTATAATATTAATTCCACCTTTTTATGCAATCACCAACCCTGATGCTTTTTTTCTTAACAATGTTTTTTATACTGCATCTGCCCTGATTATTTTGACAGTAATAAACTCTATTGATACCCTTGTTAAATGCATTAAAAATCCACAAACAATAATACAAAAATATAACAACCTGATTGTATATATTTTATATGGTGCAACTGGAACCTTTTTAACAATTATTTTTTCTCTTTTATTTACACTTATATTTTCTTTTCATATTGTGCCTCAAACAGTTGAACCAGTCTATGAAAAAAACGACCTTATACTTATCAGCAAAATTCCCAATAAAAAATATACTCATGGGGAACCTGTTTTGATTCAAAAACAATCAGGCTTTTCAATTAAACGAATAATCGCCACACCTGGAGAAAAAGCAGAATATAAAAACAGCCGTTTTTTTGTAGATGGATCAGAATTAATGCTTTCAATTTTTTCAGAAAAAGAGCTTAAAAAAATGTCCCTTACCAGCTATGATGTTATTTCTGAATTAAACGGATTTTTTAAATATTCAGTAAAACAGAGCAGAATAAAATCTGAATTCAGGGAAAATCTTAAACCCGAAGAATACCTGACAGCAGCAGATGACAGAAGCGAAAAGGACTTCCATGATTTAACAGAACAGAACAGCATTTATGGAAGAGTTGAAGGAATAGTCTTTTCTCCTTTAAGAAAAAAAATACTGATAAAGCCTTTTATCAGCAATAGATAAGGGCTCTTTTTGGTTCATTCCGAATTTCTAAGAAAAGCAATATTATTTTCCATACATATCTGGTAAAGCAAACCCCCGGCGGAATGAAATTTTTTCTTTAGAAAATCCTTTTCCGCCGCCCCCTTATAGAGGGCTGATTAACTTATTTTATACTTTTTAATGTGCCTTTTCTATTTTAATACTTGATAAAATATAAATGTGAACACAAATTTATCAAGTCCCCTTTGGGGGATTTAGGGGGTTCTCTTTTAAGAGAAAGGGAAATGAAGGTTGTTACGTTTTCTAATAATCTGAAATGAATTTTCTTTTTTATAATTGCCATTAATATTGGGAAATATGTGTTTTTATTATTCTTGACTTATCTGTAAAAAAAATTAATATACACATACTGATTCTAAATGCGCCCTAACAGATACATTTATGGAGGACTCTATGATACTCATTACTGGTTCCAATACCCCCCATGGAGCAGAGCTTGTTAAAAAGCTTGTAAAAAACGGGAACAAGGTAAAATGCTATGATTATTACAAACCTGTTGAATTACCAGAGGGTGTGGAGTTTATTCAGGGTGACCTTTTTAATTTAAAACAGCTTAATAAGGCATGCAAGGGGACAGATACTGTAATTCACCTCCTTGACAAACATACATATAAAAAAACCGGACGCAGACAAATGAAAAAAATCAATATCAGGGGAACCCTTAATCTTCTGATGAGCGCCAGAAAAGCAAAGGTAAAACGGTTTATATTTCAATCAACCTATGCTGTATATGGAAAAAGACAATCCTTTCCCATAAAAGAAACTGACACAAAAAAACCCTGCATTCCCTATGGAAAAGACAAGTTAAAAGCAGAAACTCTTTGTGAAACCTTTTGTAAAAAAAATGAAATAGACTATTCAATACTTCGTCCAGCTCTTATTGCAGGCCCAAACACAATCAACCGATCCATGCTCATTACTTTTTACATGGCAATGGCTATGGGCAGTGACAACATAATGTATCTTTCAAATGACGGGAATACGCATTTTCAGTTAATATCCCAGGAAGATACTGCTGAAGCACTATTAAGCATTTATAAAAATGAAGACAAAACCAATGAACAGGTTTATAATGCAGGATCAGATAATGTGCCTACACAAATGGATCAAACATTAAAACTTAAAGAAAAAGAAAAACTCGATTTTACAATCAGGCATATAACGCCTTTAAAGGCCCGATTATATTCAATTCTGTTTAAACCCTCTAAAGTAAATTTTTTCACCAAAGAACATAACTATTATTTATTCAATAACATGTATATGGATTGCCAAAAGCTTAAAGAGGACACTGGCTGGGCACCCACAAAAGATAATATAGAAATTTTATCAGAAACAGTGAATTGGTACAAAAATAAAATAAGCTAAGGGGTTCTAATTAGAGCAGGGGTTATGATTCATCATCCTCCTGCTCATCATTATCTTCATTTTTACGAAATAAACCAAGAGGATATAAAGCAACTTTTTTTGTAAATTCAACGAATTTAATCAAAAGCAGAATAAGGAGCTTCCCTCCTCCGCCTCCATCTTCACCGTCAAATGTGAACATAAGCTTAGCCTCACGCATTTCCTTTAGAGTAAGCTTTTTATTCTCCATTTTCATATTTTTCATCATCTTTCGCGCTTCCTTGCGATCCAGCTTAAGCTTCTTTTTATCCTCATGATACTGGCCTGATCTTACAATAAAAAGAAAAAGTTCCCTGTCATCCATAAGCCTGGTTTTTACTGCTTCAATTTTGTGAAGCAAGCCTTTTAGCTCTGCATCGTTTTTACCGCTATTCTGTAAAAGCATTTTCACATATTGACCCAGAAAAAAAACCTGCCTGTATATTGCTATTTTTTCATCAATATTCATTTTTTTGATTTTCAAAGATTCAAACTTCTTAATCATAAGAAAAATATTTTCAATATTTTTTTCAGAAATATCAAAAACAGTATCGCTTTTAAGATCCCCTACCTGAATAAATTTACGCGAAATTCTGCGCAAATCCCCTAATATTTTATCCGACTGCTCTACCCATAGGCGAACAACCTTTTCATAATCCGTTGCTTTATCACTTTTATCACCAGAATTCTGACGAATGTGTTCCTTTATCTGGTTAAAACTAACAGATGATAGATCAAAATCTATATTTTCTGAAGACAGGGCAATTTCCATTTCATAAAAATCCGGTTCAGGAACCTCATCTCCAATCTTTAAAACATGAAGTTTTATATTGCCAAGCTTTTGAGACATTTCATCAGGATCTATTTTGCTAATTCCATCTGTTACAACCAGAATTTCTGAATTTAACATATCCTTTGTAAAATTAATATCATCTACTGCCCTGAAAACAGCCTTTTGCATATTAGTGCTTACTCCACCTGTTGTTGTAAGGAGAACATGCTCTATAAGAAAGGGAAAATCCTCGCGCTTTTCCACCTTGTACATCTTTCCTACTTTT